>JALUYN010000041.1 GCA_027012915.1 Cellvibrionaceae bacterium | reverse complement strand
TAGCTGCTGTTCTTGGCTTCTCACCCTGTTTGTGTTGCTGATCGCACGAAACAGCTCAATGGTGGCCAGTTCTTTATTGGCGCTCTCGGAATTGCTGTCAGTGCCATAGGCACTGTTGGCGGACAGTTTTACCATCACTGTATCCTGTTGCGGATTGACGTAGATAAACTGGTTGTATACGCCGATCGCGGAATACTCACCCTGATTGCCATCCATCACCCACCATTGATAACCATAGCCCAGAGGAAAGTCGGAAAGCGGGTTGTCGCCGGGCAGCAAGTGGGGTGCGTCGGGAGTCACGGAAGCCTTGATCCAGTCGGCAGAGACAATCTGCTTGCCTTGCCAGTTGCCCAAGTTGCGGTAGAGTTCACCCAGCTTGGCGTAGTCTCGCGCGGTGACATTGAGACCGGCAAAGGCCATCTCCATATTGTAGTCGTCGACAATCCAGTAGCCGCTGTTTTCCATGCCCAGCGGCTGCCAGATTTTTTCCTGCATGTAGTCCGTCATTGTACGTCCGGTAGCTTTCACCAGCAGAGCTCCCAGAACTTGAGTGTCTGCAGAATTGTATTGATTGAAGGTGCCGGGTTTGCGATCGCGCTCGAGGGTTGTGATGAACTCATCCAGTGATCCGCCCAGAGCCATAATTTTCCCCATGCGCAGCACTTCGGAGTCTGGGTCGCTGTAGTCTTCGTTCCACGCCGCGCCTGAGGACATCTGCAAAATATCTTTGATACGCACATTGTCGTAGGCGGATTGCTTGAGAGAAGGTAAGTAGTCTGTGACCGGGTCTTCAATGCTCGATATCAGGCCTTCGTCGATGGCAATGCCCAGAGCCAGAGACGTAAAGCTCTTGGCTACTGACATGGACAGCCAGTTAACATCAACACCGCCGGACAAACTGTATTGCTCGTACACCACCTCACCGCTCTTTAAAACCAGTAGGGCACCGGTATCCGTAGTGCTGAGAAATTCCTCGGTGTTCCAAGTGGTGTCCTGATAGGAGAATGACTCCGGCAGAACAATGCGATCGGCGTTGGGGAAACTATAGGGAGACGTGGATGGAGTCATTTCCGATACGGGAAACAGATTCTTGATGTTGGCAAAATTCTCGAACTGTTCGCTGCCGGAAAAAAGTGACAGGGCGTATTGAAAACGCTTGATGTTGGTCCATTGGGTAGCCGTAAAGATGATGGCTGCGACGGCCACTAGCGAGCCGCCGACTAGAAGGTATTTCTTCATGGGTTCTCTCTCAATCATGTTCTTATGTGTAGATAGACATTAGCACGGGGTTGAGAGCGAAAGTTTTGCCGTACGCTCAATTAGTTATGCGAAACGCTAGGAAACCTTACTTGAGTAGTTGCAGGACGTGGGCTCAGTCTCTGGCGAGTTGGCTGAGCTGGAATGCTTTGGGGGTCATGCCATAGCGACGCTTGAAAGCCGTAATGAAATTACTGGCATGCTCGTAACCCAGTTCGTGGGCGATTTGGCTGACATTGCCCGATTGTATCTGCAGTAGTCGCAACGCCTCGTTCATGCGCAACTGCTGCAGTCTTTCGCCGATGGTTATGCCAAACTCGCTTTTGAAACTGCGCTTTAGCTTGGCTTCGCTCATGCCAGCGTGCTTGGCCAATTCGGCGATGGCAGGTGCTTTGCGGTAGTTCTCCTGTAAGTACTGTTGCAGGCGTTGTAGAGTGTCACGGTCGTCACTCTTGATATTTTGGCGGTACTGTCGGGATTCTTCCTGATTTAAAAGGTCGAGGGTCAGGCTCAGTAGCTCCAGTGTTTTTGCGTGCATATAGCTGCGACGCAGCGATCCGCTCAGAGGGCAGTTGAGTAGTTCCAGAAGGCAGCGTTGGCAGGATTCGTTGATGTTGTAGAGCTGTGTAACCTGTCGAATTGTGCTGCTGCTTTTAAGCATCTCCGCTATGGATTCTGGCAGGGCTTCAGTGTCCAGTAACAGAGGCTCATCCAATAGTGCTTGAGGTCTGATGGCAAGGGTCACCAGAGCATAGGCATTGCCCGCCGCAGTTTGGTCAAGGATATTCTCACTCTTGTCGGAATAGCCAAGCAAAAGGTCGTTGGGCGTCATTACAACGACTCGGCCGTCTTCAAAGGTCAGACTGTTTTCGCCCAGCAATTTGTAGGCGAGAGTAATATGTCCGGCGAGGTTGGTGGCGCTGCTGCTGTCGTCTGCCTTAACGTCACTGTGGATGGTGCGCAGTAAAATGGCGTTGGATACCCAATACAACTCTTCCCGGCCGTTCAGGTTATTGTGGTCGTAGTGAATGCGCACTGCCTGATGCTGTTGGCTTAGTGAGGTCCACTCAGTGGTATCCGGCGAGTGGTGCTCCTGAACGTTTTCCTGATTGTTCAGGAGTTGGATTGGCGGACGTTTTGGCATCAGTTGGACTCAATAGGGAGCTGCGCATTACTGCCCCAGTCTGCCCAGGAACCATCGTAAAGGCTGAGGGATTGATAGCCGGCCTCACTGGCGGCCAGCAATAGAATACAGGCGGTGATGCCAGAACCGCAGGAAAACACCAGCGGTTGTTCCGTTGTTACGCCGAGAGATTCCAGTGTTTGTTTTAACGCCTGCGGTGAACGAAGGCGATGGCCATCGAGCACTTGCGCAAATGGCAGATTTATTGACTGCGGAATATGGCCGCTTCTCACTCCGGCGCGGGGTTCCGGGGCCTCGCCGTAAAAGCGTGCTGCCGAGCGAGCATCGACAACCTTAAACCCGGGTGATTCCAGATTGCTGAGCAATTGCTCTGATGTGTGAATCAGCGAATTGTCGGGCGCTGCATTATCGGAACAGCTATTCGGAGCTAATGCGTATTCCGAGTATACGGTGCGATTTTCTTCCAGCCATTGCGGTAAACCGCCGTTCAGGACCTTGACGTTAGTAAAGCCCATGCAGCGCAATGTGTACCAGGCGCGCGGAGCGGAGTAGATGCCCTGGTCGTCGTAGATCACGATTTCCCGGTTACGCTTGATTCCGAGTCGTTGCGCTCCCTTGTCAAACTGCTCGGCAGTAGGCATGGCGTGCAATTGACTGGACTGATGGTCAAAGAAATCTCTCTCGAGATCGAACTTCATAGCACCCGGAATACAGCAGGGTTGATCGTAGGTAATGGGTTCCTTACCTACAACGGTTGTCATGCTGGCATCGAGAAGAATGAGATTGCTCGCTTGTAAGTGGTCATTGAGCCATTGAGTGCTAACCAGTTGGCTCATATTGTACTCCTGCTTGATAGAGATATGGTGGCGGCGTCAGAGTGTCTCGGCGTGGCAGCTGCAGCTGAATATTTTCTCATCTTCCAGTCGCATCATCGTAAGCCTGCCGCCCCAAACGCAGCCTGTGTCGAGGGCGTAAACATTGGGTGCATCGCACTTGCCTTCCAGCGCCGCCCAGTGGCCGAATACGATCTTGTCTTTACGCGCCTTGCGTTTCTTGTGTTCAAACCACGGCAAGTAGCCTTTCGGTGCGTTCTTGGGTGAGCCCTTGTGGGTCAGGTCTACGCGGCCGTCGGGGGTACACAGACGCATACGGGTGAAGTAGTTGGTGATTACTCGCAAGCGCTTGGTGCCGTGCAGGGTGCTGCGCCATTTATCCGGGCGGTTGCCATACATATCCGACAGGAATTGCTTGAATTTCTTGCCCTGCAGTCGCTTCTCCACTTCACGAGAGCGCTTCAACGCTTTGCGGATGCTCCACTGGGGGGGAATGCCAGCGTGGACCATGGTGAAGCCCAGCTTCTTGTCGTGGTGCACCAGAGGTTGGTGGCGCAGCCACTCCAGCAGTTCTTCGCGGTCGGGGGCTTCCAGGATCTTGTCCAGGGTGTCACTGCGGTTGAGGCCGCGGCGATGGTGGGCCACTGCCAGCAGGTGCAGATCGTGGTTACCGAGAACGACCTTGACGCAATCGCGAAAGTTGTAGAGGTAGCGCAGTGTCGCCAGGCAATTGGGGCCGCGATTGATCATGTCGCCCACTACCCAGAGGGTGTCTTTTTCAGGGTGAAAAGACACTTCTTCCAGTAGGCATTGCAGCGGGCTTAGGCAGCCCTGAATATCACCAACGGCGTAGGTTGCCATCGACAGTTTTCCTTAATTCTCTTAATGGCCAGCGGCAAATCGGCTCCGCTCAGTCTTTATTGTTCTGTGACCGTTCCAGATCATAAAGCGTATCGCTCAGACGTATGTACTCTTCGAGCGTAATATTCTCCGGTCGCGCAGATGTGTCTACGTCCAGCGATTCAATCAGTTCTGCGGGCATCAGTTGCTTCAGGGAATTGCGCAGAGTTTTGCGGCGCTGTTGAAAGGCGACGTTTACCAGTTTCTCCAGCGTTTTGGGGTCTTTGGCGACTTGGGGTAACTCAGTATATGGCGTCAGGCGTACAATCGCAGAGTCTACTTTGGGTCTTGGATTGAAGCACTCCGGTGGCACGTCAAACAGATTTTCTACCTTGCAGTAGTACTGCACCATGATGCCCAGGCGGCCATAGGCCTTCTCTCCCGGCTGTGCTGCCATGCGATCCACCACTTCTTTCTGCAGCATAAAGTGCATGTCTCTGACCTTGTTGTGGTAGCTCAACAGGTGAAAGATCAATGGCGTGGAAATATTGTAGGGCAGGTTGCCGACAATGCGCAGTGGCTCGGCTTCGTCTTCGACAAAAGTGCTGAAATCGAACTTGAGGGCATCGTGCTGGTGAATGGTAAATTCAGGATAGCTGGCAATGAACTTGGCGAGTAGCACCGGAATCAGGTCGCGATCCAGCTCCACCACTTTAAGCGTGGGGCAGGAGGCCAGCAGGTGCTCTGTAATCGCGCCCTTACCGGGACCGATCTCGACAATGTTATCGCCCGCCTGCGGGTGAATGGATTTGATGATGCGACGGATAATACCGTCGTCTTCCAGAAAGTTCTGGCCAAAGCGCTTGCGCGCTCGGTGTTCCATTCCCGGCATTTTGTTTTTGGACATATATGTACTGCTCGTCAAGCTTGTGCGGAGTGTTTCGCGATTACCATTTGCTGGGCGTATTTTAATGCGGTCTGCAGGCTTCCGCTATCCGCCTGACCACTTCCTGCCAGATCCAGCGCGGTGCCGTGGTCTACCGATGTGCGGATTATGGGCAATCCAAGAGTAACATTTACCGCGTTGCCAAAGCCCTTGTACTTTAGTACTGGCAGGCCCTGATCGTGATACATGGCCAAGACTGCGTCGGCGCCGTCTAGTACCTTTGGAGTGAACAGCGTATCGGCGGGTAGCGGGCCTTCAATGCACAGGTTATCGCCGCTCAGTTGCTCCAATACAGGTTCTATTACGTCAATTTCCTCGCGCCCCATATGGCCGCCTTCACCTGCGTGGGGGTTGAGACCACACACCAGAATTCTGGGATTGGCAATCCCGAATTGAGTCACCAGATCGTGGTGCAATATGCGGATGACCTGGGTCAGACTCTCTGGAGTAATCGCGGACGGAACGTCCTTCAGAGGCAAGTGCGTGGTGGCCAGGGCGACTCTGAGTCCTTCGGTGGCCAGCATCATTACCACCTTGTCGGTGTTTGTGCGCTCTGCCAAATACTCAGTATGACCACTGAATGCAATGCCCGCCTCATTTATGACGCCCTTGTGCGCGGGGCCTGTGATATACGCGTCAAAGGTGCCGTCGAGGCAGCCGTCGATGGCAATATTCAGACTCTTCAGTACATAGGTGGCGTTTTTGGGGTTAAGCTGGCCAGCCTCAACTGGTTGTTCCAGTGCCAGTGGGTAGTAGCACAGCTCTCCTGGCCCCCAGGCTTTTTTTGGACGCTTGGGATCAAATGGGTGGAGATCTATTGGTAGCCCCAGTTGTACGGCGCGCTGTTGAAACAGCTGTGGGTCGCCGATGGCGATAATGTCAGCGCTCAATCCCCGCTGAGCCAGCTGGATAATTAGATCGGGACCGATCCCGGAGGGTTCGCCGGGTGTGTAGGCTAGGCGTGGTACTGTCATGGTGTTTTCGGGCTGGAGTCAAAAAAGGCAGCCAATGGCTGCCTTTGGGAGCGGTCGTATTAGGAGCGAATATCAATAAAGGCTTTGCGGTGCAGATCCTGCAGCCAGTTGATTCGCTCCTCTTCGAAGCGGCGATCACGCAATAAGCGCGTGGCCTGGTTGGTGCGAACCTGTTCGCTCATATCCTGGCGACGGCGTTCGTCGACAATCAGGATGTGCCAACCAAACTGGCTGCGGAATGGTTTGCTGACTTCACCAATTTCGGTGGCATTGATGGTCTTTTCGAATTCGGGGACAAACTTGCCAGGTAGTGACCAGCCGAGATCTCCGCCGCTGAGCACGGAGCCGGTATCGTCAGAGTACTCTTTTGCCAGCTCGCCAAAGTCTTCACCGTCGAGAATTTGTTGGCGAATTTCGGCGAGTTTGGTCTGCGCTTGCTGATCGTCCAGGATAGCTGTGGTTTTCAATAGAATGTGACGGACCTTGGATTGGTCAATCATCTGCTCGGTGTTACCGCGTTTACCGTAGACCTTGAGAATATGATAGCCCGCGCCGCTGCGCAGAGGTTGGGTAATCTCACCTGCTTCCAGATCGCGTACACCGTTGGCAAACAGGTCGGGCAGTTGTGCCAGTTTGCGCCAGCCCATATCACCACCATTAAGAGCATCGCGGCCCTTGGATTCACTTACGGCGACTCTGCGGAAGTCTTCACCATTGTTAAGGCGCTGGTAGATATCCTCAGCTTTGGCTTTCAGTTCGTTTTGCTCGGCCTCAGTAGCACTGGAGGGGACTGGAATTACCATGTGGCCCAGGTTGTAATCCGGTGAGGCCCAGAATTGACCTTGCTTGGATTTCAGGAAGTTCTTTACTTCCTGTTCTGTGACGTTAATACGGCGATTCACGCTGCCCTTCTGTACACGATCAATGATCATATCGCGGCGAATCTGATCGCGCAGGGCACCAAGGCTCAAGCCGTCTTTCTGAAGTTGCTCCTGAAATTGGGCTTCTGAGAAATTGTTGGCCGTACGCATCCGGTCAATGGCTTGATCCAGTTCCTGGTCGCTAATGGTGACGCCGACGCGATCGCCGATCTGCAGTTGCAGTGATTCCAGAATCAACTGATCCAACACCTGGCGCTGAATGACGTTTATTGGCGGCGCCTGGGTTTGTTTCGATTGCAGTTGCGCCATCACCATTTGCACGCGCTGGTGAATTTCACTGGCCATTACTACGTCGTCGTCGACTACTGCGATAACTTTATCCAATGGCTGGGTTTGGGCATTGACCAGGCTGCTGAACAGCAGTGTGCCTGCGCACAGGGTTTTCGTAATACCGGTAAGGAACTTTTGCTTAATCATGTATCTGTACTTTTCTCAGTTCGTGTCCCTGTGCGGGACTCAAATTACTTCAGATCTACTTACTTCAGATTCTCTTCACGCAAATCGTAGCCGTAGATACCGTCGCTCAATACGCCGTTGACCTTGCTGCCGATGCCGCCCAGACCTCTGAGCTGGAATTCAAAGAAGATGCCCTGATCTTCTTCCAGCAGCGTGTCGTCGATCACGGTGTGCAGATCGTTGTCGAGCCAGCGGCGCGCTACTACGCGAACGCGGTAACAGCAGTCGCTGTATTCCAGGCCCGCCAGAGTCTCAAGCTCGCGGCTGTTGGTAACGTCGTGGTTATAGCGTGCTACTGCACTCCAGTTACCGCCGATGGGCAGTGCAAACGAGACGTCTGCCTGCTCAATGTCGCGATCAATCAGCTCGGCAACATCACCGTCGTTATCTACATCGTTGACATCGGCAACGGCGTCTTTGCGGACATAGCGATAGCCAATGTTGAACAGATTGTAGTTGTCGTCGCGATAGCGCAAGCTCATGCTGCCGCGACTGGTTTTGTTGTTGTCGTCCTCGTCGAACAGCAGGTCCGAATTAAACTGCCAGTAGTCGCCGATACGGGCGCTCATTGCTACTGCAATTTCGGAGGTGTCTTCCAGGTTCTCTGTCAGGGTCTTCGCGGTTGCGGAGTTGACCGACAGATCTACTGCGCGGTCATCGTAGTAGTAGATTTGACCAACGCTGGCGCTGAAACGTTCAATCCCCGTGGCGGCTTCGATAAAGCGGGTGGTCAGCCCGACCGATAGGCGGTTGTCATCACCGATGCGGTCATAGCCCGAGAAGCGGCGGTCGCGGAACAGTTGGCTGTAGGTGAAAGTCAACTCGGAGGTGTCGAAATCGATATCTCGGGTACCTGCCACATCAAACAACTCATCTTGGCTTTCGTAGTCGCTGTAGAAATAGAAGAGGCGTGGTTCGAAGGTCTGAATATAGCCGCGTCCAAGCAGACTGCCTTCGCGCTCAAAGTACAGACCCATATCCAGGCTGCCCTGGGGTACAGTGACACTGGGTGAGTCGTTGGCGTCGGCGTCCAGGTGCTTGTCATCCAGCTCGTAGCTCAGGTGCTTGACCATAACGCTGGGCTTGAAGAAACCCCACACCCACTCTTTGTCCCAGGTAATGCCGTAGTCCAAGAAGGCGCGTTGGCCGGTGACCCACACTTCGTCGTCGGCATCGCGGTGATCAAAATCGGTGTACTCGTTATTCAGCTCGGCTTTCAGATTCCAGCCTAGATCGTAGTTGCCGTCGACATTAATTCGTGGCATCTGCTGATACGGAGTGGTGGTGTTTCTTGCAATGGTCTGGAATTGTTCAACTTTTACGCTGCTGTTCCAGTTGGCAGTTCTGTAGCCGATAGTGCCGCTTTCCTTAAGGTGTGTGGTACTGCTTACAGCCAGACTAACGGTGTCCAAGTCGCGGAAGTAGTCGATGTCACTGACGCGAGTGTAGTCAATCAGGGTATAGATGCCGTTGCCGAAATTGCCCTTGTGGTTGATGTCGGCCAGCCAGCGATCTTCTCCTTTGTAGCGGTAGGCTTCATCTTCAGTCAGATTGCCCAGGTCAACTTGTTCATCCAGTTGGTCGTCCTGGCCGCCCTTGTCATCGGCCAAATAGGCGATACTGATGTCGGACTCGGTATGCTGAGACAGGTGGCGGGCCTCAACTTCCAGCATTTCACCGCGATCACTGATAAAGCGCGGCGTAATGGTCATATCGTAGTTGGGAGCCAGGTTCAGATAATAGGGCGTGGCGATATCGACGCCATTGTCATCGGTGGAGCCAATGGACGGGAACAGGAACCCGGACATTCTTTGGCCGCTGATGGGGAATTGAATATAGGGGGTATAGAAAACCGGTACGCCTTTGATCTTCAAACGTACATGTTTGCCTTTGCCTTGCCCGCTGTTGGGATCCAGTTCCAGCTCGCTACTCTCGAATTCCCACATATTGCTGTCTGGTTCACACTGGGTAAAAGTGGCGTCTTCCATCACCATGCGATTGTCGCCCAGGTGCTTCAGCGTGGTGGCATCACCGCGCAAACCGGCTTCGTGTAACAGATAGCTGGCGTCGGTAATCACGGCGTCATCGCTGTTCATATCGATATCGGCCTGGGCGCCGGTCAGCAGCAGACCAGGCTCGCGCAGACGGATATTGCCCGTGAGCTTGGCGGTATTGGCTTCTTGATTCAGCAGTGCGCTGTCGGACTCCAGCAGACGGTAGCCCTGGGTCAAACGCACATCTCCATCCAGTTTGGCGACGGAATCCTTTTGCAGTTCAGAGCTGTTGGCGCTGGCTTTTAGCGAGGCTTCAGACGGCTTCAGGTTGGCGTCTTCGTCGTCGCGTGTGGGCTCAACGTAAGCGCCACAACATCCGGGTCGCATGGTTTGCTTTTGTTCTTCAGACAGAAGCTTTTCATCCACCCAGTCGGTTTGCGCTGCTGGCAGGTTGCGGGCTTTGCTCGGAGTACCTGCGTCGGCGCTGGCAGTCTTGCGGCTGATGCGCTTAAAGCTGTGCTTGGGGCGCTCATAGCTCGGGCCGGGGACGGTGCGTTCGTTACAGATCCAGCTGGCGCCGTCGGCAGAGGGGCTACAGCTCCACTGCTGATGAGTTTCTGCGGCCTGAATAGGGGCTACGGGCAGGGAGGCCAGCAAGCCAAAGGCGCACAGTAACGAAGTCTTTTGAGGTTGTGTGGCGAGACGAATCTGTCTTCTCAGCAGCGGATTGTGCAGCGGCATTAGTGAGGCGATCCCTTATGGTCGTTATTGCTTTTGTTGGATAAAGAGGAGGATTCTACTTGGGAAGCTGGTTTTAAGCTACTGCTCAGGTAGAATTCCGGCAACCAGACTGTCCGCAGTCGCCAACCTCAGCTGTAACGGGAAAATCCAGTGAATCGATCTGTAGCTATGACCCCTGCCACGCGACAGTCCCTGACCCAGTGGGCCGGGCAACAATTGGATCAGCGGCAGTGGCAATACCAACAGCCTCTCACTTTGAGTCCGTTGTCTGGAGACGCGGGTTTTCGCCGTTATTTTCGCCTCAATAGCGATCCCTGTTTGCTGGCGGTATTTGCACCGCCGACAGTAGAAAAGAACGAGGCCTTCGTGGCGCTGGCAGCGCACTTTGTGGCTCAGGGTATTCACGCTCCCGAGGTGGTGGCAGTGAACTACAGTGAAGGCTTTTTGTTGCTGGAGGACTTTGGTGATCGTCTGCTCTGCGGCGAGTTGAATGATGGCTCTGTCGACATGCTCTACGGCGAGGCTCTGTTAACCCTGATGCGACTGCAGCAGTGTCCTGCGCAGGGTATTACTGCGGCAGACGGTCAGCCTTTTGAGCTACCAGACTACGACGGCGATCTGTTGCGTCAGGAAATGTCGCTCTTACATGAGTGGTTTATCCCGCAGTTATTGGGCTATTCACTTTCCGCGGAAGAGCAGACGATGCTGGAGGGGGTTTACGACACTCTGGCAGTAAGTGCTCTGGAGCAGCCGGCGGTATGTGTGCATCGAGATTACCACAGTCGCAACCTTATCTATCGCGAGGGGCAGGCCCCGGGTGTGATTGATTTTCAGGACGCCGTGCGCGGACCTATTACCTATGATTTGGTGTCACTGTTGCGCGATTGCTATGTGCGCTGGCCCCGGAATCGGGTGCAGCGCTGGGCGCTGGCCTACGGCACTATGGTGGAGGATGCGGGGCTCGTACATGAGGTGAGTCAGCAACAGTGGTTGCGTTGGTTTGATCTGATGGGCTTGCAGCGTCATATCAAGGTGTTGGGCATATTCGCACGCTTGCATCTGCGCGATGGCAAGGACGGCTATCTCAACGACCTGCCGCTGGTGATGCGCTATACCCTGGAAGTGGCAGAGCAGTATCCGGAGTTTGCAGAGTTTGTGGCGTGGTTTAAGCAGAAGCTGTTGCCTCTATGTGAGAAGCAGGTCTGGTATCGCGATTTTCGCACTGCAGGCGACAGTTGATGAAGGCAATGATTTTGGCTGCGGGCCTCGGTAAACGCATGCGGCCGTTAACGGATAAACTGCCCAAGCCGCTGTTGCCTGTGGCGGGCAAGCCGCTCATTTTTCACCACCTGTTAAAGCTGAAGCGCGCGGGTATTGATGAAGTCATTATCAATACCTCATATCTGGGGCATCTGATCAAGGCAGCTCTGGGTGATGGCTCGCAGTTTGGTTTAAGAATTCTCTATTCTGAAGAATCGCAGCCGCTGGAAACCGGCGGTGCTATTTATAAAGCGCTACCGCTATTGGGTGATGAGCCGTTCTTGTTGGTCAATGGCGATGTATGGGTGGATTGTGATTTTTCTATTCTTCTAGACCACGCTCTTTCGGAAAGTAGTCTGGGCCATTTGCTGCTGGTCCCAAATCCTGATCACTGTGTCTCTGGTAATTTTTCTGCGAGTCAACAAACAGAACAGGGCGGTGTTCTTACATTGACGCCTGTGCAGGACGGTGCAGAGAGTTATACGTTCAGCGGGGTCAGTGTGTTAAGGCCACAATTGGTTTCGGAATATCCACAGTGTCGCGAGTACTTTCCGTTGCGGGAGGCGCTTTTCTGGGCGATGGAAACACGGCAGCTCAATGGTGAGGTGTACAAGGGGCAGTGGGTAGATGTAGGTACGCCAGAACGCCTGGCCGATCTTGAGCGCGTCCTGGCGACTTGAATGGTCTTTGAGCGAGTTACAGCAGTAACAGAATTGCCATTGCCAGAATTGCACCCATGGTGCTGATCATGCCGACGGGGCGCAGGATAAACGGGCCGTCCATAGTGAATTGAACGTAGTGCGCCAGGCGACCAAACAGAAATACGCCACCGAGGGCCCACAGCCAGGTACTCGACAGACCGTTCAGCTCATTAATCAGCAATAGAATCAAACCCATGGGCACGTTCTCGACAAAGTTGCCGTGGCCACGCATGATTTTCAGCAGCAGTTTGTCGCCGCCATCACCGGTGTCAATTTTGCTGTTCATGCGATACATGCCGACGCGCATGGTAAAGACAACGTGCAGCACGCCAAAAATGGCGGCGAAGATCAGGGTGACTTCCAGCTGGTTCAGGGTTGGCATTATTGTGTTCTCCCAAGTGTTAAAAGCACTGACGGTAGCACGCGGTTTACAAACTTCAAACTGTCGCAATCTTTCAAAAGTGTTGTCGTACTGTGTTTGATCAGCGCAGTGAAACCTGAACCTTGACCATGCCCGGTTGCTGAGTTTGCTCTATGGAAATTTGCCCCACGTGAATCTGACGTTCAGTAGCCAGCAGGGTGAGCCATTGCAGTACGTCAGCAAAATTTGCCTGGTTGATCCAGACGCGCAGTTTGTCCCCTTCTGGTTGTACGCGATCCAGTGTCAGATTGAGCGCGCTGTCGCTGACTTGCTTAATCAGTGGTTCTGACGAGCGCTCTATTTGTGGTTGCAGATCTTGCAGTGCTGCTCGCTCGGCATTGTCTTGCACCCAGCTCAGCAGGTCGCGATTGTGCTGCAAGCGTTCACGACCGTCCTTATAGTAGTGATAGACAGGTTGCAGAATGCCATAGAAAAGCAATAGTGCTGCGGCAAAAACTCCGAGCAGTTTCAGCGCCGCGCGGTCTCTTTCGCCTAGATTTTCGTACGTATGCCTGAGAGGGTTCATTGTAGTGTCCTGCTTCATTTATCGATTGCTTGCACGGCTGATATCGAGTCGCGCCAGTACGCCGGCCTCGCTGTTGTTGGCTGAGCGAATGGAGGGGATGAGATTCAGTCGCTGCAGGTCTTGCTGCAATTCGTTAAGCAGATTCATATTCCGGCTGACCAGTTCAACCTGCAGCGAGTTTTGGCTCTGGTTATACCGAATCTGGCGGATGCGGTATTGGTCGGTGTTATTCAGCGCCGGTACAGACTTGCTTAATAGCTGCAAAAAATCCGCAGAGCCGCCGTTGCCTCCTTGCGCGATATTGAGTTTGCCTTGCAGTTGGCGGCGCAAATTGGTGATCCGCTTGGATTCGGGAAACAGATCCCGGTAATGCTGCTCGGCCATGGTGTAGTAAGCGTCGGCTCTGTCGTGGAACTGCCAGCCGGCGATCAGTGCGTAGCTGAGTAGAAGTAAACAGCTGGCGGCGATGGCAATGCCTGCTGCTTTGACCGTTTGACGGGGCGTATGACTTGCCGTGGGGGTGAAGCGTCCTGTGAGCAAGGTGTGGTTGCGTGCGAGATCACTGGCGGCGCCCATTAATTCAGTAGTCTCGAGGTCGACAGGGTGAACCTCGGTCTCTTGTTGTTCTGCGATGGATTTCAACAGCTGCTGCTCATCGCCCTGTAGCTGAGGAAGGCAGAATCCTTCACCAGTGGGCAATTTGCACAGCAGTCGTTGATCCAAGGTGCAGCAGGAAATGTTGTCTGAAGTTGGCAATAGCGCGTAGTCGGGAACAATCGCCGTGCATTGCAAGCCAATCTGTTTTGCCATGTGCATCAAATTTTCCAGCAGTTGCTGGTCAATGGCGAGAACCAGAAGTTCGGTATTACTTTCTTGTGGATGGTGACTGATGTGCAGTTCTTCCAAAGGCGTGGCCAGTTGATCCTCGACCAGGTAAGGCACTGCTTGCAGGGCACGTTTGTTGGGGGCGGTTGTTCGAATGCTGCTGACCTGCTCTCCCGGAATAATCAAGGTGCTGTTAATCATGCTGTCATCGGAGTCGCAGTAGTGCTTGATCTGATCTTGCAGCTTCGCCAGTGAGCCGCTCTCAACCTGCTGTGAGTCAGAGAATGACCACCGCGCTTCCAGTGTTGCGATGGATGCAGTGTCCTCTGCGGAGAAAGTTGTTGGCAGAGTAGTGAGCCAGAGAGTCAGAATGGAATCGCTGCGTTTCATGCTTGTGTATTTCCTGTCCTGTCGGAGCCACTGTCGCCAGATGATTTGGTGGCCGTTGCGGCAGCTTCATTGGGTTTACCAAAGCTACGCCCCAGAATCTGAAAGCCGCTTTCGTCGAGCGACAATTGTGTTTGCAGAGTAAGGTGTCGTTCGCCGCCGGGGCTTTGGTAGCGGGTGATAATGTCCAGCCGGTAATAGCTCGAGCTGATGGTCAGTGCTTGGTTGTCTATGTCGATACCTTCGGGCAGTTGTGTTTCGATAAAGCTGTCCACAGAGCTGAAGCCTCCCGGCAGTTGTTGGCGGGCGCGGATTGTGTCCTCTGCTTTCAGCTCCTGATGCACGGCTGCGAGCACTGAGACCGGAGCGGTGTTGATGTTGATCGCCGTGGCCTGAGGCAGTGCAGTCAGCAGGGGCAGCACTGGCATTACGCGCTTGCTGTCGAACCCTGCGATGCCGCGGAGGGCATCCACCTCAAGCAGCTTTTGATTGGCGCTGACGTGGGGAGTTTTGCGAGCTTCGTAAAAACCGTCTTCGGCGCCCAGCCCGGTGGGTTGCGTGTCACCGTCCACCCAATCCTTGACGCTGTCGGCAAAGCTTTGATCGATCCCCTGTTGCTGCAGAAAGCGACGAGTTTGGCTGGCAAGGGCGCCGTCGTTGAGCAGATTGTTGAGATTGATTCGAGCCTGCAAGTCTGACAATCGCCATTGGCTGTGACTGAACTCAGTTTGCACATCGGCAGGTGTGCGGTGCTGCGCAGAGTCGGGTAGCAGTTGTTCAAGACTGTTGTCCCGCCTTGCTCGCGCTAACGTCGCCAGGGCCAGTTGCTCAGTGAGCAGCGCGTCCTCTCGTGCCTGAGCTTGATCTACCAACCACTGGGTCTTTTGCAAGTTGGCCTGGGAGCGCAAAACGATTTGGCTGACCAGTGCAGTTGCAATGGCAAACACCAGCAGGCAGGTGATCAGTGCGACGCCGCGTTGATGGCTGCGGCTGCTGTTTACAAAGGGTGAGTTCATAGCTGTGCCCGCTCCGGTGCGCGCAGATGGAAAATTCGTTCCAGTTCACCAAAGTGCTTGGAATTCAGGCGCAGAGTGATGGATGCTGGCAAATTGTTGCGCGACGTTATGCTTTGATTGCTGGGCCAATAGCTGCGAGGAATACCCTTGGCGTCGCGAAAGCTGACTTCCAGGTAGTCCACGTCGGGAATCAAGACTTGGCGGAAGATTGGAGTCTCGCGGGTGCGATCCAGGGCTGGCCAGAATTCGCGAATCAGGTGCGGGCCGGTCTCGCCGCCTGCCGGTTGTTCCATACTGCCTATGCGATAACTGACCCGTTGCAGGCTGCCGCGTGGAGCGTTGGTGGGGTTGCTCCAGCCGCTGCGAGTAAAGCTGAGATCGTACTCCGATTCCAGCGACGTGAGCGCGGCTTCGGTCTGACCGTATTCTTTGCGCACACTGCGGGGGCTGAGATTGTCGAAATCCCGCGACATAATCCACAGGCCTTTCTGCAGGGCGGCCAGTTGTTGTCCTGCCAGTTGCGTTTGCTCCTGGGTATTGATGACGCGTTGCAGCAATGTCCAGCTGCCGACGCCGACCACGGCGAAGATGCTGATGGCTACCATCAGTTCGATGAGGGTGAAGCCTCTTTCTGAGCTCGCGGTGAGTTCTTTTCTCGAAATCACGGAGAGGGCTTTTTGTGAGTTCACGGTGAAGGCTTTTAGTGAGTTCACGGTGAAGGCTTTTAGTGAGTTCACGGTGAAGGCTTTTTGTGAATTCACGGTGAGGCCTCTGCGATATAGCCGGTCAGGGATATCTGCACGGGGCGCTGTTCGTCTTTTGCGGAGACGGTAACTTGAACCCGGTAGATGCCGCGGTGTTGGCTGCGCTCGGTGAGCAGTTGTACCTGCCACTGGCGATCGACGAAGGTAAGTTGCAATTCTTCCTCGCCTGGACGAGGACCGAAGGGGGAGTTGCGCAACTCCGCCAGTTGGTTCTGGGCGATCCAGGTCGCAAAACTGGTGTCTTCCAGAGTCTTTTGCAGGCGCACTGATTGCGAGCTTTGTTTCAGTATAACGGTGGCGGTGATGGCAAAGACTGCCAGTGCCACCATCAACTCAACCAGAGTAAATCCTCGCTGCCTGTTCATCGTAGTCAGGACCCGGATTCGCGTTCAGCGTGCAGTTGGATATCGCCAAGTCCGTCGCCGCTGATGGTCAGGATCTGATCGCCTTGTTGCAAACTCAGTTGAAATGGCGAGTACTCCCCGGAGCTATAGAACACAATCTTCGGCTGATTGGCGTCCACGCCGGAGTGGTCACTCTTGAGTTGCAGGGACTGCTCAGCGGGCAGGGCGTGGCTCTGAAATAGACGTTGTGATGAATCTTTCCAGCGCCCTTCTTCGGCAAGTTGCACAATGCGATATTGGCCGTGATCGAGTTGCCAACCCAATTCCCGCTGTTGCAAAAGAGCGGCGTCAGAAGCTTGTTGCAAGACGATCTGCAGGCGTTGGGTGTCGCTGTAGAAACGACGATTGTCAGAAAGGCCCACCGCCAGGGTGGCGGCGCTGACCAGCACGCCAATGGCCACCATAACCACGAGCAGCTCCACCAGGGTGAAGCCTCGCTGAATGCCGGGTGAGCGGTTCGGGTTCACTAGATTTCCCAGCTCTTGATGTCGGCGTTGGCGCCCTCGCCACCCTCGCGGTTATCAGCACCGAGGGAGAGTAAATCGTAGGCGCCATTGGCTCCGGGACTGATGTATTGGTAGGGGTTGCCCCAGGGGTCATTAGGGACTTTTTTCAGATAGCCGTCGGTCTGCCAGTTCTTTGCTTCCGGGTATCCGCTGGGTTTATTCACCAGTGCTTCCAGGCCCTGGTCTGTGGATGGGTAGTTGTGGTTGTGCAGACGATACAGATCCAGCGCGTTGCCAATACTGCTGATATCGCTGCGTGCCGCGGTTATGCGGGTTTCGTCGGCCTGTCCCAGGAAATTGGGGACCACCAAGGCGCCGAGAATGCCGATGATTACTACGACCACCATAATTTCAATTAGCGTGAAACCGGTCTGTGTTTTCATAATTAACTCACCATTTGGTTCATATTGAGAATGGGCAGCATGACCGCCAATACGATCAACAACACAAAACCGCCCATCAGCACCAGAGTCGCGGGCTCGAGAATGGTCACCATTAAGGTCACCATGCGCTGCAGTTCGTTCTCCTGAATGTGTGCGGCTTTCTGCAACATGGCAGGGAGTTCGCCACTGGATTCACCACTGATGATCAGCTGGATCATCATCGGCGGAAACAGTGCGCTGTGTTCCAGTGCCTGATTCAAGCTGACGCCTTCGCGGACCCGTTGACCGGCTTCCGCCAATTGCTGCTGAAAGTGGATGTTGTTGGTAACCGGAGCGGCAATGCGCATGGCTTCCACCAGAGGAATGCCGCTGTTGGTTAAGATGGCCAGTGTTGAGATATAGCGAGCGGCCTGGGTGTTGCGCAGTACCTTGCCCAGCAGTGGCAGACACAGTTGCAGGCGGTGCCAGCGCAGTTTTATCTGCGGTTGTTGCAGTAGCCGATGCAGGACCAGAGTTGCGACAACTGCGAGTCCGAGAATCAGCACTAGCCAGCGTTGCATGAAGCCACTGACGGCGATCAAAATTTCGGTGAGCAGAGGCAGCTGCTGTCCGGCATCGGTAATAACTTGCACCATGTCCGGCACCACGTAGATCATCAGGCCAGACACAATGGCCAGTGATAGCAGTAACAATAGAACCGGATACACCATGGCCATTTGTACTTTCTGGCGAAACTGCTGTTGGCTTTCGGTGTAGTCCGCCAGTCGCAACATCACGGTATCCAGATGACCTGATTGTTCTCCGGCGGCCGCAGTGGCGCAGTAAAGACTGTTAAAGGTGCGGGGATGTTGCTTCAGACTGTCGGCAAGGCTAAAACCTTCCCGAACTTTGGCTCGCACTGCCAGTAGCACGCGAGAGGTGCTGCGGCGTTCTGACTGGCGGCCTACTACAGACAGGCTTTCTTCCACGGACAGTCCCGCCTGCAGCAGTGTGGCAATTTGGCGTGTGACCAATGCCAGTTCGTTACCCGACAACTGAGAGCCAAAACCCTGCCATGCACTGATGCCACTGTGGCTCGAGGATTGCGTGCGAGCTTCGCGTACTTCCAGCGGGGTAAACTGTTTGTCGCGCAACTGCTGACGCACCTGGCGCGGGCTGTCGCCCTCGACAACCCCTTTGCGCTTGCGGCCACCGGGGTCGAGGGCAATATAGTCGAAGGCCGGCATGGTCAGGCCTCCTGAGTAACGCGCAACACCTCTTCCAGAGTGGTGATGCCGTTGAGAACTTGTTGGCAGCCGTCTGCATAAATTTGCTGGCTGTCTTTGTTTGCGTCAGCCCCGTTTCCGCCGAACGCGTGCTGCACCAGTTCCGCTTCGCAGGCTCGGTTGTGAATCTGTTCGCGCAAGGTGTCATCAATAACCACCAGTTCGTAGATGCCGGTGCGGCCTTTGTAGCCCAAGTGATTGCAGTGGGGGCAACCTTTGGCGCGATAGATGATGGGGGCCTCGTTATCCGGCAGTCCCAGTTTTTCGCATTCGCTGGCATCGGCAGCGTGAGGTTCACGGCAGTGTTCGCACAGACGTCGCACCAGACGCTGGGCCAGAACCCCCATCAGGCTGGATGACAGCAGAAACGGTTCGACGCCCATGTCCACCAGGCGTGTGATAGCGCCAATGGCGGTGTTGGTGTGCAGGGTGCTCAATACCAGATGGCCGGTCAGACTGGCCTGAATAGCGATCTGTGCGGTTTCCACATCGCGGATTTCTCCCACCATGACGACATCCGGATCCTGGCGCAGCATGGCGCGCAGTCCCCGGGCAAAGGTCATGTCGGTCTTGCTGTTAACCTGAGTCTGGCCTATGCCGGGCAGGTTGTATTCAATCGGATCCTCGATGGTAAGGATGTTCTTTTGGCCGGTGTGAATCTGTGACAGTCCGGCGTAGAGGGTGGTGGTCTTACCGGAACCGGTGGGGCCGGTGACCAGAAAAATACCGTGGGGGCGATGCAGCAGGGTATCGAGTTTCCCACGGTTGCTCTCACTCATGCCCAGAGCGGCAAAATCCAGGCGTCCCACTTGCTGGTCCAGCAGTCGCATGACAATGCGCTCGCCATCGCTGGCGGGCATCGTGGAAACGCGCACATCAATATCGCGTCCGGCGATGCGCAGTGCAATGCGACCGTCCTGTGGGACGCGCTTCTCGGCGATATCCAGTTTCGCCATCACCTTGATACGCGATACCAACAGCGGTGCCAGGGCACGCTTCAGTTCGAGAATGGGTTGCAGTACGCCGTCGATGCGAAAGCGCACCGCCATCTGGTTTTCAAAAGTTTCTACGTGGATATCCGAGGCCTGTTGCTGAATGGCTTGGGAGAAAATGCTGTTCAACAGTTTGATGATGGGGGCTTCGTCTTCCTGCTCCATCAGGTCTTCGGTGACATTGACGGCTTCGGCCATAGAGTCCAAATCGACGATCTCGCCCAGGTCATTGGCCAGTTCCTGAGAGTTATCGCCCGCGCTTTGATAGCAGCGGTTCAATTGCGCTTCGAAACTATCGCTGTCGAGAGGCTTTAGCGACGACAGGCGGCCGGCAAAACGCTGGGCTTCGATTACGGCGTGCCAGTCACAGCCTGGCTCGTAGACGATCTGCGATTGCTCGGTGGCGTCGTTCCATTGCAGCAATACTCTGTGGCGCTTGGCAAAGCTGTAGGGCAGTTCAGCTTTTCCGGGAGAAGCCTCAATCATGATCTGCCTCATCACTAAGGAAATCGGGCAGTGTGTTCTTCGATGTGGCTTTTTCTGCAGGCAGCTGTGGTAGCAAGGGCTTGTCTTTCAAGACGAAGAAGTTATCGCGATCCTGGCCAAACGCCATCTGCCGATCGCGCATATCGTTGTAACGACCGCGGGAATAGTGAGCCAGACTCTCGGGGTTGTGCAGAATTTTGGGGTGAATAAACACCATCAAGTTGGCTTTGGTGAGCGTGGTACTGTTGCTTTTAAACAGCTTGCCCAGGCCTGGGATGTCGCCGAGCAGAGGCACCTTGTTTTCGGTCTCCGTGTACTCGTCGCGAATCAGGCCGCCGAGTACCAAGATTTGATCGTTCTCTATGAGTACGCGGGTTTTGATTTCCCGTTTGTTGGTGACAATGTCGGCGGTCTCCACTGTGGAGCGGGTGATGTTTTCCACCGATTGATCAATTTCGAGGGTCACCGAGTCGTTGTTGTTAATGCGCGGTTTTACCTTGAGTGACAGGCCGATATCCTGGCGCTCAATGGTGTTGAATGCATTGATGTCGCCGGCGCGTTGTTGCGTGCCAGTAATAAAGGGAACGTTGGAGCCCACCAAAATGGAGGCTTCTTCGTTATCCAGCGCCAGAATGGTTGGCGTGGAGAGAATGTTGGCGTCGGTTTCGCCGGACAGGGCATTGATAATGACGCGCAGGTCACCGGAGCGGAGATAGCCCAGTGACAGGCCGCTGCCCAGTACCGGGTTGCCGTCGTCTCCCAAAGACAGTGGCGTCAGGCCGCTTGGAAAGTTGTTGAAACCGGCAAAGCCATCGGAGCCAGAACTGTCCGGGTTGTTGGTTTGCCACTGGATGCCAAGGTTGTGAGCCAGGTCTTCATTAACTTCTACAATCAGAGCTTCTACCAGCACCTGAGCTCGAGGTACATCCAGCTCGCGGATAACGCCCTTCATCGTACTCAGCAGTGAAGGCGGCGCCGTGATGACCAGGGCGTTGAGCTGCTTGTGGGGCTCAATGCTGATATCGACATTGGCGACCGCCTGGTCCTTGGCTTTTTTGGAAACGCTACCGCTGAGACTTTGCAGCAGTGGCACCAGTTCCTCTGCGTTGGCGTACTGCACGCGAATGACCTGGGTGTTGCCTTGACCTTCGAGGGGTTGATCGAGGCGCTGCACCAGAGATTGAATCTGTTGTCGCGTTACCGGGTCGCCGGTGACCAGTAGGCTGTTGGAGCGCTCGTCAACCGCGAGGGTGAATCCCCCGGGTGCGCCTTCCTTGCCGCCAGGCATAAGTTTGTTGATCAGCTCAAAGACGTCTTTGGCGTTGGCAAATTCGAGCGCTATGACTTCGATGTTAACCACGTCAGAGCGGTCGATGCGTTTGATGATCTGATTAATCTGCTCAATCTTGTTGGCGCGGTCGGCGACAATCAGCATGTTGGTCTGTGGGTAGGCGGCAATATAGCCGGCTTGCGGCACCAGTGGGCGCAGCAGGTTTAACACTTGTGCGGCGGAAATATTGTTGACCTTGACCACCTGCACCACCATGTCTTCACGGTGAAAGTTGCCGGCGCTGCCTGTGACCGGCAGTACATTTTGTTTGGCGGTGGCGTCGGGAATAACCTTGAGTGTGTCCCTGTCCTCAACAACTGTGAGGCCATGAACCTGCAGCACGGACAGAAATACCTCATAGGCGTCGCTCTGGTTCATTTCCTCCCCGGCGAGCACGGTTACTCTGCCTTTGACGTTGGGGTGCAGAATAATGTTCTTGTCGGTGACGTCTGAGGCCCAGCGTACCAGTTCAATAATGTCGGCATTATCCAGCGACAGACTGATCTGTGAATTTTCTGCGGTTGCTGCAACACAGCTACTGCCGGCTATGAGCAGAGCGGCGATGAGGCGTTTGAGGCTGGAAATGCTGGGCATGGGTAGTTCCTAAAAGCGGGGAATTGTCTGGCTGAATTAGAGGTCGTCAGGCACCCAGCCGTCATCACCGTCCTGGCGGTTGTAACTTAGGGTTTGCGAATATGGTCGGTTGCTCGAAGTTTTGCGGCGGGCAAATTGCAGCAGTTCGTCCTGACCTTCACGGCGCAGGGTGACTGAGCCTTTATGTACTGCTACCAGTTCGGCGCCACCGGGCAGGGTATCGCCTATGCGATAGCGTTTTGACTGGCGTGAATTGCTGCCAATCAAGGCGCTGGCTTTGTTGCTGTCGTGGTGTGTAAATGTGCCGGAAAGCACCAGTTTTAATTGGGTTTTTGGCAGTGTTTTGGGTTGGCGAGCTTGACTAATAGGACGTTCAGTGGGATTGCCGAACAGGTGGTTGGCGTCGTGAAGAGCGCTCCAATCGTCACCTTTGTCTTCGAAAAGCGCACTGGAAGATATCTCACGTGATGACTGTGGGGGCTGTTGTAGCTGTTGGTAATCGTTCCGGGCGATATTCGCGGTTGCACCCAGGGTCGCCAGCAGCGTCGAAGCAATTATGCCGAAATGCAATTTGTTCATGGCTTACTGTGGGTACAACTCCTTGTTTAAATTACGATTCCTAGTGATTGTGCTCGCCTATTGCGTGCCCATCAGCATCGTAAAAGCCGGTGGCACCATGGCTGACAAATCCTAGGCGTATCATTTTAGATAAAAAACTGTCATTTTCGTTGTCACCGATGTCGGCGTAGTCGGTGGTCTGGTAGCCGTCCAGTGTTGCAAGGCGCTCTTCAATCCGGTTTGAAGAGGTGTGGTGGACCAGATCCAGCGTTCGAGTGATTCCTTGTGCGGATACGGTCAGCTGCTTAATGAGTCGTTGCTGCGGCAGCCATACCAGAGTCATGGAAGCCTTAGCATCTTGATG
>JALUYN010000040.1 GCA_027012915.1 Cellvibrionaceae bacterium | reverse complement strand
CCGATAGCAATGGATTGTTGAGTGCCAGGACCATAGCTGACCACCTCGGCACAAAATTCGTGCCCCAGGTTTATGGAGTCATCAGCCGCGATAGCTTCGCCTACCAAACCAATGTCCCGGTAAAAAGACAGAACTTCATCCGTATGCCGAGTGATATGCAGATCCGATCCACACACGCCACAAGCCAGACTCTTGACCAGAATTTCTCCCGGCCCCGGTACTGGCAAGGGCGCGCGCTCTTGCGTGATCTGGCCACTCTTCATAACGATCGCATTCATTGTGTCGCCCATTATCCTGCTCCCGAGAAAGTGGTTAGTCGAAGGCAAGGCCCACTTCAGCCTTGGGCTTGAAGTACTTGGGCATCTCGGTGCCGTTGGCCTTGGCGGCCTCAATCACCATTTTTTCGATCCAGCCGGCATCCATAATATTGACGAAGTTACCATCCTGATCGAAGTTCACATTGGAGCCTTCCACGTAAATAAAACCCTCAGCCCCTTCACTGTCTTCCGGCACATGCAGCGTGTGAATGGAACCGCCGGGCTCATAGAGATAGCTACCTGCAGATTGCGGTTGATCGGGATACTCAATGTAGTGCCAGGTGCCCTTGGTGGTGTAGAAGTGCACACAACCTGTGTGAAAATGGGTGGGCAATGTCAGCCCCGGTGCGAAGCGCGCGTACACCACCCACAGCGCACGGTCAGCATCTAAGAACAGCGGCTGCACATCGAGCCCGGGCAGCACATTTTCTACCATTTGCTCTTCATTGAGATTGAAAGTTAGCAGTTTATCCTGATGCGTAATAACGTCTGGAAGTACCATGGTTTAGTCCTCTGTTTATTGTGATTGTGATTTTGATTTAGGAATCCTGTGACGGCAGCAATGGATACTTAAAGCTGGAAAATCCATCATCGGCGTATACCGTTGTGCCATTGACGCAGTTGGCATCATCGCTGGCGAGAAAGGCGACAACGGCGGCAATTTCCAAGGGTTGAGTAAAGGTCTCACGCATTTGCTCGCGACGAATGTGATCCCACAAACCCAACGCTTCGTACTGACGTAGCAAAGGTGTATCGACCCGTCCCGGAGCGACAGCGCAAACGCGCACTCCCAAAGGAGCGAGCTCGAGCGCAGCACATTTTGTCATCATGTCCACTGCCGCCTTACTGGTGTTATAAGAAAAGGTCAGCTCTGAGGCCGTCGCCCCGTACACCGACGAGGTGTTAATAATGGCGCCGCCGCGCGCCTGAGATCTGAATTTCCTGCCCGCGGCCAAGATGCCGTGAAATACCCCTTTCTGGTTGATCTCAGTAACAACATCAAAGTCATCAGCCTCGTAGTCGAGCAACGGCTTGGGGAGACCAATACCCGCGTTGTTGATCATTACATCGAAACCGCCAAACACTGCCACCGCCTGTTCAATCGCTGCAGTGACCTGCTGGTAGTTGGTGACATCCGCAATACAGGGAGAAACAACTTGAGGATGTTCGGCGATCACTTCTTGAAGCGCCGCTTCACTGATATCGACGGCAATGACTCTTGCTCCCTCTGAAACCAGTTTTTCGATAATCGCACGCCCAATACCTCCGGCGGCTCCAGTTACTACGGCTACCTTGTTTTCTAATCGCATTGTGGCCTCTGACAATGAATGATGTGTAGAGCAAAAATAGTATCTGGTTGGGAGACTGCAAAACTTGACTTTTTACGAACCAAACTTGACTATTTACGAGTCAAGAGCAGGGATCGAGGACCATTGAGGTGTATCGTGTACGAAGCGGTGCCATAGAAGGTATGGCCAATCTGGTTCGCCAATGTGGCGCCAACCCTATTGCGATTATTCAAGAGGTAGGGTTAAGCGAAAGCCAGTTTCGCAACCCCGACACCTATATCCCCTATGACAAGCTGGCCGATATCATGGAGCTGTGTGCCACACATTGTGGTACATCGCTGTTTGGCGTAAGGCTGGCAGAACAACAAGGTCCGGTAGTTCTCGGTGGACTGGTTCTGGCTGCGGCCACAGGTAAAACCCTGAAGGACGCACTGTCCATAATCTCCAACTACCTCTATTTGCACGCTTCGGGCATCCATCTGATCGAAGAAGCCGTGGGTGACGAGGTGCGACTCAAACTGGATTTTCTTTTTTCCAACGCCTTGGGGTCTGATCAATTGATGCAATTGAGCGTCGTACAGCTCGCCACTTTCACCGCCAGCCTCATTGGTATTGCACCGTCTGAATTTGTGCTGCATTTACGGCAACCCCCGCACAGTTTTCCGGAGACCTACAAACCCCGCTTTCCAAGCATCCGCTTTTTGCAGGAATTTGATGGTATTGCGGTAACCACCAAACAGCTGCGTCAGACCTGCCAACACAATGAACGGCTGTTGAACATTCATTTACAAAACTACCTGCGACAATTGCAAAACGACTATCCCGGCAGTCTCGAGGAACAAATCGGAGAAATTATCAGTCAGCTACTGCCCGCTGGCGAGTGCAGTCTGGAAAGGGTCGCGGCCACTCTCAACATGCATCCGCGGACATTACAGAAACGGCTCCAGGCAATCGACAGCAGCTATCGGGCAATTCTGCAGGGCACCAGAATGCAGTTAGCCCAGCAGCAGCTCAAACTCGGCCACAGCAGCATAACGGAGTTGGCTCTGCAGCTTGGCTACTCGAATATCGCGGTGTTTGGGCGCCATTTCAAACGTTGGACGGGATTGTCTCCAAGAGACTGGAAAAAACAACATACCCAAAGCGTTATCGGCAATCGTACAGAATAACCGCCGCACTCAAACCATACTCCCTTCCTATTTCCCCAATTCCAGATCCGAACCAAGCTATTCCTGATAGTCCAACCAAGAGACTGTATCCCCGCAGTAAATAACGTTCTGCGGGGAAAGCCACTGTCACGGACAGCGCGAACGCAAACAGGAACTACACAAGGAAATCAACTTATGAATCGCCTCGCACAATACCTCGCCTGTGGTCTTATTCTGTTCTCGCAAGCCAGTTTCGGCGGCGTAATTTTCGCGCAGGATTTCAATGCTTTGTCCGATGCCGGATCAAGAATCACTGAAGGAGTCAACCAGGGCTCATCGCTGCCTAACAGCGGCTCCTTCAACAATGGTGGTCCCGGATTGAGCTTTCGCACGACCTGGAGCGACACCCGAGGCACGGGGGCAGGCCCCGTCACTGCCACAGGCGACGCGTCGGATTTGGTGGGGGTTAATTCCTTTTCCGGCAGTAACGCGCCAGATGTGGCGGCCAATGGAACCGCTGTGGTCTCCGGCCGGGAGCACAACTTTATTTTCAACGACGGCGATGGTCTGCTGACGCTGATCTTCGAGACGCTGAATTTGTCCCGCTATATCAACCGCAAGCTCAGCTTCAACTACTGGATCAACCATACCGGTTATGAAAGCGACGACCAATTGCAGATCAAGCTGTTCAGCGACTCAGGTCTTCTCCGCGCAATCACCATGGGTGAACCGGAGCTGGAAAACCAGCGCTCTGAAGACAATGGTCTGGCAAACTGGTCGACGTTCGACATTGATCTGGACGAGCTTTTCTCGTTGAACAGCGGCAATGACACGGCTTTCTTTTTCACCATCGCGGCAGATACCAATTCTTCGCCTGAGAATATTTTTGTCGATAACGTAACGATTCTTGGTGATACCGTGGCAACAGTATCCGCTCCAACGTCCCTTGTGTTGTTTCCTGCGGGCTTGCTGTTTCTGTTGCTCAGCAGGCAAAAAACCAATTCCCTCGCATAAAGCATTCCCTGAGTGCTCCATCGATAATAGTGATTTCAAGCCCCCCCTTTTTTATTGAACAACGCCAGTGAACCCGGACTTCGCAACATACTCTAATCAGCCTATGATTAGGGCCATATGCGGTTGCGCCAAATTGCGAGATAACCCGATCAGGAGAACTCCATGCGCGCCTTATACAGTGCTTTGTGTCTTTCCCTATTGATACCTCTTACCGGCTGCCAGGACGACCCCACGGTGCAAACCGAACCGGAACCCGTACGCGGCTTAAAGGCACTTCGAATTGAGGCGCAGGAAGATGCATCGGTAAGACACTATCCCAGTGTGCTGCAACCGTCGGATACCACCCAGCTGTCTTTTGAAATTAATGGACGCCTTAACAAGATTGAGCTCAATGTAGGGCAACAAGTGAGTGCCGGGGAAGCGCTGATGGCCGCCGGGCAGCCACTATCGTTCTTCGGCATGCTGGGTATTATTTCTCTGGCGGGGATCATTATTAACAACGCCATCGTGCTGATTGCGACGAACACTTTGTTAATGCACCGCTAAACGATCATACCGGTCGGGTAAATTCCTATTGGCACTGGGACGACTCCGGACAGGTGATCCGAAAATCTGAAACGCGGACTTAGTGCTGGCATAGACGGCCGTATGGGCAAGCCCATCAATGCAGAAAAACTCTAGCTTATTCCAAAGTGTTGTTAAGACACTCTGG
>JALUYN010000039.1 GCA_027012915.1 Cellvibrionaceae bacterium | reverse complement strand
CAGGCGAAGGTGGAAACAGAAAATTGGCAGTAGAGTAGGCTGAAGAGGATCAATCAGATAATCCGCTGAGAAAGATTTTCTTCTTTACATCTTTGGCATTTTATCAACCAGAAATTCCGGATACCCTCAATTTGCACATGCTGGCCAGTTCCGTGACCTCGCCGCCAGCCACGTATTCTTCAGTGGCTTGCCACACCAAAGCACGCAGCGCTTCAATTTCTGTTTTCAATTCAGCCAGGGTGAAATGCACCACCTGTTGATCCAGCACCGTGCTGCCAAACAGGTTGCGCTGGCGTGTGTAATTGATGGTTTCGTTCAGCACATGCATCATGCCTTCGATGCTGTTGGCCGCGCCCCACAGGCGTTCCTCTTGAAACTGGATCATCTGGTACATGAAGCCTGCGCCTTCCATGCCAATCAAATTGCGCTGAGGCACGCGCACATTGTCAAAGTGGATCAGGCCGGTGTCGGAAGCCCACATGCCGATTTTGTGAATCTTCTTTTCGATCGTGATGCCAGGGGTTTTCATCGGCACGATGATCAGCGATTTGTTCTGGTGGGGTTTGCCTTCGCTGGTGTTGGCCAGCAGGCAGATCCAGTCGGCTTGCAGACTGTTGGTAATCCACATTTTGCTGCCGTTGATGACATAGTCGCTTCCGTCTTTTCTGGCGGTGGTTTTGACACCTGCAACATCTGACCCAGCACCAGGTTCAGACACGCCGATACAGGCCACCATGTCGCCTGCTACCGCAGGTGCCAGAAATTCACGGCGCAGTTCGTCGCTGCCGAACCGCGCCAAAGCGGGTGTAGCCATATCGGTCTGAACGCCGATTGCCATGGGTACGCCCCCACAATGGATTTTTCCCAAAGCCTGCGCCGCAACGACGGAATAGCTGTAGTCCAAACCCATGCCGCCAAACTCTTCCGGTTTGGTCAGGCCCAATAGACCCAAGTCACCCATCTTCTTGAATAGCGCGTGGGCAGGGAACATTTGCTCCTTTTCCCAGGTGGCCACATGTGGGTTGATTTCATTTTCTACAAAACGCTCGATTGTGCGTTGCAGTTCTTTGTGCTCTTGGGTCAGTCTCACTCAACTCTCCTGAAAACAAATCAAACGTTTGTTCGAAATAATAGCATCAGCTTTTGAAAATCGGAACTTTTAAATGCAATGAATTAACTCAACTTGACAGTCAATTTGATTTTGGAGTGTGACCCCCATGCCAGACCAGATTCGTTCAGCACAGCCTGAAGCCAGCCATGTTGACCCAGGCAGGCTGCATAAAATTGCGTCTGTAGCCAAAGCGGGTTTGAGTAAGTGCGCAGTGACCGTGAAGAACCTGGCGAGTCAGTTGAAGTCGACGGTGTCCGGTAACTTTTCCAAAGTGGTTGCATGTTTCGGGCAAGCGCCTTCAACTGTGCAGACTAGACAAAATGCCATTCCAGGCATATTGAAAAATCTGAAGCCCAGTCCGGTCGATCAAACCATGGTGTTGAAAAAACTGGATTCCACTGCGCCGAATGCTGTTACGAAGCAATTGGAAGCCTTGAGGAGCATGGAGTCGGTCGAGCGCTTGAAATCCGTTGTGAGTCGATCAATTTGCTCTGAAAGTGGCAAGGTGAACCTGAGTTTCATTGAGCATTTTTGCGGACTGCGTAACGATGCAGCCAAAGCGAGTCCAAATTTTCGTCCCTCGCCTTCAGAAGGAAAAACCGAGTTTTTGGCGCCTTTCAAAGACTTTTCCGTCGATATTCTGGCCAATGAAATTGAGTTGCTTGACAGCATTGTCAGCGATTGCGAGCGAAGTGATGTGGCAAAAGTGCAAGTGATCGCACTCGCGCGGCGATGAGAACCGTCTCTGACATTCTGAAGAATAGCGCGAATTTGATGTCGAAGATCAGCAGACATGAACTGCTGGTGAATCAGGCAGGTACGCCCAGGGCAGTGTCGAATGCCGCGAAAGAATGTCTTGCAGCTGTTGAGCAACTGCCGCCTAGCGGCAAAATCCTAATACCACTGACTTTTTATTCTCTCGGTAGTGGCGTATCAAAAAGTGCGGGCCATGCCACCTACATGGTGGTTGAGAAGAACTGGGACGACACCGTGAATTTGCACATGGTAAACCGGGGTGCGGGAAGCGGGTCGCACCCGCAACAGTTTGGCCAGCGTTTGAAGCCGGGCCAGCGACCAAAAATTGAATCAGCAGTATCCAAATGGAATTTGCCTATAGGGCAGAAAAAAGGATTTAGTCATAATTTTTTGTGCAAAACGTTGATGTACACACTCGACGCAGCCACAACGCACAATGGATGCGCAGTCGCAACAACTCGTGTTGATCCAAATCGACAGATGCGAGCGAACATCGAGCAGTTTTATCACGAGTTTGGACAACGTGTTGGTTGTAGGCCGGGCCCTACTGACCATCAGCCGATTTACCAGCGGTCCCAGAAAGACGGCAATTGCGGTTACTCGAATCTGAAAGCATCGATTCGTTATTTGCTGAACGATCAAAAAATGTACAACCAGATTGATTTGATAAAAACAGAAAAGGTTGCAAAACTGACGCTGGGTTATATGAAGGAGAATCTCCTGCATAACCTTAATGGGGATACTGCGGTATTGAAACGCTTTAGTTTTAATGCTGAAAATGCGGTTCAAAAGCTGACTGAGAAATTTGAAAAGGCGGAGCTGCGGACCAAAATGGACAGTGGGGCAGCTCTGCCATTGAAGTTACCGCCTCACTTGCAAAACGTGACAAATTAAGCCGTTATGGCCGCGCCACCCCAAACTGCATGGTTTGCACGCTACGTTCTTGTTGAAGGCAGGCAGTTAGCGCAAGCGCCAAAACCTGCCGGGTGTCGCGCGGGTCGATTACACCGTCGTCCAGCAACAAGCCGCTGGTGTAGAACGCGCTGGTTTGCGACTCGAATGTGTCAACAATTTGTTTCTTCATGTTTTCCAGCATGAACTCGGGCACTTCCATGCCTTTGCGGGCTGCGCTGGCCTGCATCACGGTGGCCATAGTGCCGGCAGCTTGTTCGGCACCCATCACCGCAGTTTTGCTGTTGGGCCAGGCGAATACAAAGCGGGGGCCAAATGCGCGACCACACATGCCATAGTTGCCAGCGCCAAAGCTGGCACCGCACAACACTGTGATTTGCGGGACGGTGGCGTTGCTGACGGCCTGTATCATTTTTGAGCCGTGCTTGATGATGCCGCCCTGCTCGGCCTCTTTGCCGACCATGTAGCCGGTCGTGTTTTGCAGATAGATGATCGGTGTTTTGGTCTGGCAGCAGCTTTGTATGAAGTGGGTGGCCTTGGTTGCACCCGCTGTGTCGATCGGCCCCAGATTGCTGATAATGCCAATGCTGACACCCATCAGTTTTGCATAGCCACACAGTGTGGCTGAGCCGTAACCCGCCTTGAATTCAAGGAAATCCGAGTCATCGACGATGCGGGCGATTACCTCGCGCATGTTCACCGGGGTTTTGATGTCGGCAGGCATCACCCCCAGCAATTCTTCCGAGGGGTAGCGAGGTGCAGGCGCGTTTTCGTTCATCGCAGGCAACACACTGCGGTTGCTGTTGTTCCAGTCGATTTTAGCCATCACTTCACGGGCCAGTGCAATGGCATGCCGGTCATCATCGGCGATGTAATCGCCCAGCCCGGAAATTGAGCAGTGCATGTCGGCACCACCCAGTTCTTCATCGGTTGCAATTTCACCCGTGGCGGCTTTCAACAAGGGTGGACCGGCGAGAAACGCGCGGGCCCGTTCGCGAACCATGATCACCACGTCGCTCAAACCTGGAATATAAGCCCCGCCTGCGGTGGATGAGCCGTGGAGCACATTGACCACGGGCAAACCAGCAGCGCTAAGCTTGGCAAGGCGGTAGAAGTTGCCACCGCCCAGTATGAAGTGTTCGACTTTGTACTTCAGAAGGTTTGCGCCCGCTGATTCGCCCAGATTGATGAAGGGCAGTTTGTTTTCAAGCGCGATGTCTTGCGCGCGTTGCATTTTCTCGATGCCCATGGCTTGGAGTGCTCCGGCTTCAATGCCGGAGTCGCTGGCCACCACCATGCACAAGGTGTTTGATACATAACCCAAACCGGCAATAATGCCGCCGCCCGGAATGCTTTTGTCAGCCTTCTGCCCGTCTTGCATGTAACCAGCCAGCGTGCTGAGTTCAAGGAAGGGGGAGCCTGCATCGAGGAGCAGGGCTACACGGTCGCGGGGCAAAAGTTGGCCGCGCTTGGCAAATGAAGGTGCTGCTTTGGCCGATGCGTCGCGTGTGCGCTTTTCCAGTGCCCTTAGCTCATTCAGGGCCGCTTCCATATTGGCTTTGTTCAGTTCAAATTCACTGGAAGTGGCGGCTACAGCGCTTTCTAGAATAGGCATTGTGTGGGCTTTAAATGTCGGTTAAAAAATCAAACGTTTGTTTGATTTTGAACGCGAGGCTTGATCAAGTCAAGCCGCGTGCCTGCTTGAGTTCTTATTTACTTTTTGCAGCCGCACGTGCAGCATCGCGGCGTTGAATGACTTCCGGTACGCCGCCCAGATGAAAGCTGTTAAACGCCGGATTGGCTTTGCCTGTGCCGACTTGCCAGATGCGGCGCGCATTGGGCGCTGCACCGTCGATTCGAATACAGGATCCTGAAATGAATGAGGCAGCAGGGCTGCACAGGAATACCAGAGCACCAGACACCTCTGCTTCCAAACCCAGTCGTTGCAGGGGTATGGTTTTGTCCAGTTGCATGATGGTTTGCTTCATGGGTTCGGGGTAAGTGTCCATGCCGCTTGATGCGATGAAGCCGGGAGCTACCGCGTTCACTCGCACGGGTGCCCATTCATTGGATGCCGTTTCCGAAAAGTTCAGCATGCCCGCGCGTGCGGCGCCGGAGTGGCCCATGCCCGGCATGCCATTCCACATGTCGGCGATGATGTTGGTAATGGACATGTCTGCCTCGCCCAAATGCAACATCATGTATTGGTTGAATACTTCACGGGCCATCAGAAAGCCGCCGGTGAGGTTGTTGCGCACCACGGTCTCGAAGCCTTTGCCGCTGATCATGTTCAAAGGGGAAGGAAACTGGCCACCCGCATTGTTAATGAGGTGGTTGATTTTGCCGTGTGCGGCCAGCACATCGGCCACGGTTTCCCTGACTCGGTCTTCTTCGCGAATGTCGCAGCTGTGCAGTGAAATTTTGACGGAACAGGTTTGCTCGATCTCCGCTTTGACGGTTTCGAGTTTTTCCATTTTGCGACCGACCAGTGCAAGGTCGGCACCCAGGCTGGCCAGTTCATGTGCGGTGCAGCGACCAATGCCCGAGCCGCCGCCAGTGACCAGCACGGTTTGGCCTGCAAATAGATTTGGGCGGAAAACGGACTGAAAGCTGTTCAAGAGATTCACCTGTAAATTGTGCGTGCAAAGTTTATTCAAACGGTCGTTTGAATTTAAGCACGCTTTTTTGGGTCGTGCCCTTGCAAAACACAATTCACAGGAGATTTTTAGCGCACGCTGGCGTCGGCAAGTCGAACATTCTGTGGTTTTGCAAACAGCTGGGCGGCAAAAGCAATGGTGTGGGCCTGTAGTGCCTGAGAGCTGTCGTGTTCAGGGTCACGGTTGGAGAAGTCGGTTCGAATGGATTTCACGCGTTTGAAGACCACGTCGTAATACTCAGGGGCCACTTTTTGAACATAGGCCAAGCCGACCAAATCGGCCAGTGTCTCTTCGAAATGCATATTGTTCTTGAATTGAACACCCAAATGCTGCTGCAGCGCCTGCCTGGCGGCAACGCGTTTTCCCTTTTCCGACATCAGGCAGTGGGTCAGTTCGTGGGCAGAAGTGAATGCAAGGAATGCGGATTCTGAACCCTCGTGGCCAGTGTCGAGAAAATGCGACCACACGCGCTTTGCATCGGCATGCTGGTTCACATGCAACACACAGGCTTTGACTCCGCTGTTCGTCAGAAACGGTGACGGATTGTTCATGGTGCTTTTGCGTACATGGATCCGGCCGGTGTCGATGGAATACACTTGGGCGAACTGGTGGATTTCGGCCTCCATGGCCGCCGTGTCGGGCAGACTGGCCTGGGGGGTGAAGAGACTGACCAAACCAAAAAACAGACCGTTCCACATGACATGCTCCAACAATTTGCGGGTATGTCTTGTGAACGGCAGCTTGGTACCTGTTCAACATTGCACCAATGCGTTGCCCTTAAAGGGGGTATTCAAAGCGGGCGGGGGCATGAAACAGGTGGGCTCATGTCAGAATAGTCAAAAATTCAACTTCATGGCAGGAGATATTTCTTATGAACAGCAGTCCAGTGGCGATCATCACCGGTGCAGCGGGCAATCTGGGGCAGGCGGTGGCCGTGCATTTGGGTGGTTTGGGATATCGCCTGTTGTTGATCGATCTGAATCAACCAGATTGGGACGGCGAAACGGATGCGGTGTCGATTGGCAATGTAGACCTGACCCTGCCCGAGCATGCTCAGGAAGTGGTGAATCAGGCCTGGGAATATTTCGGCCAGATTGACGCAGTGGTCAATATCGCCGGTGGTTTTGCATGGGAACGGCAGGCAGAGAGCAGCCTGGACACCTGGAACGCCCAGTACGCCATGAATGTGCAAACCACAGTGAACATGTGCCAGGCCATATTGCCCCAGTTCCAGGACCAGCAAGGTGGCGTGATTGTGAACATTGGCGCGGCTGCGGCCGGCAAAGCGGTCGAGGGCATGGGTGCTTATGCGGCTGCCAAGTCGGGTGTGTTGCGTTTGACCGAGGCATTGGCGGCGGAAAACAAACATTTGGGAATTCGCGCCAACGCAGTGTTGCCCAGTATTCTGGACACACCAGCCAATCGGGCTGCCATGCCTGAGTCGGACCCCGCAGATTGGGTCACCCCTGAATCATTGGCGGGCGTCATTGCATTTTTGTTGTCAGATGCCGCCCGCGACATCAATGGTGCGGGCATTCCGGTCACGGGCAGGGTCTGAACTATTTGCGGTTGACCAGTCCGTGCAGGTAGTTGTCGATCGTGAATTCGGCCTGTTCCATCAGGTCGAACAATTCCGGGCTCAGCACGTAGTTCGCGAACAGGCCGTCAATCAGTGAATGAAGACCAATCGCCGCCCGTCGGGCATTGGTGCTGGCGGGTAATTCACCCTTGTCAATGGCCGCCTGGAAATCAGTTTCAATGGTCTGCAGGCAACCTTGAATCGTTTCGAGGTGCATGTCGCGGATGGGCGATATGTCATCAACCATCTCTGTTTTGTGCATCACGATGTCGAAAACCCGTTGAATCTGTGGGTTTTCCGCCAAGGTGCGAACCACATGCATGGATCGAATTCTGAGGTAGGCCAGGGGTTGCTGCTCGGGGTGCAGGTCGGGTGTGGCGATGAATTCATCCATTGGTAATATGACGCGCTGTAACATGGCGTCAAACAGGTCGGCCTTGTTCTTGAAATGCCAATAGATGGCGCCCCGTGTCAGATCGGCTGCCTTGGCTATATCGTTCAGCGTGGTTCGTGACACTCCTTTTTCTGAGAAAACGGTCTCTGCCGTGTCCAGAATCAGATTGCGTGTTTCCTGCGCTTCTTCCTTCGTTTTTCTTACCACAATTGTTGTCACCAAAATTTGAAAAAATATTTACATACACTCGTGTATGTATGTATTATCTGACTTCTCGGTCAGTAAATCAACCCGAAAAATTCCCACAAGGATATAACAGGGCACATATCATGCACAGCAACTCATTGAATTCAAAGCAAACTCAAGCTTCCCCTTACAGTCGCGCATTTGCAGGAGCCACCCTTCTGCCTTCGCTGCTGGTGACCGTTTTGTCCAGCGTTTTGTTGCTGGGTTGTGGTCAGGGCGCAGACGCCCAAGCCCCCGGAGGTCCCGGTGCCGGTCAAGCCGCACCAGTTCCGGTGGTTGAAGTGAAAACAGAACAACTGGAATTAACCTACGAATACCCAGCCCAAATTGCGGGACTGCGCGAGGTTGAAATTCGCGCCCGTGTGGCCGGTATTATCGAACGCCGACTGTTCGAAGAAGGCGGTCGTGTGAAGAAAGGCCAATCTTTGTACAGCCTGGACAACGCACCGTACCAAACCGCGTTGGCCCGCGCTTTGGCTGATGAAAATGCCGCCAAGGTTCGTGCTGCGCAGGCTGAGCGTGATTACAAGCGCGTGATGCCACTTGCTGAGAGCAAGGCGGTTTCGCAGTCAGAGCTGGATGGTGCCCAATCCGCGTTTGAAGTCGCCAAAGCAGATTTGCAAGTGGCTAGTGCGGCTGTTCGCACTGCACGCCTGAACCTTGATTACGCCAAAGTTGAATCGCCGGTGAACGGATTTGCAAGCCGCTCCCTGTATTCAGAGGGCAGTTTTGTATCTGGCCCTTCCGAGTTGTTGACCACTGTCACCCAGATTGATCAGGTGTATGTGAACTTCGGTATTCCGGAAAAAGACCATGAGCAGTTGCGCAAAGGCGTGGCCAGCGGTGCCGTCTCAATGCCCGGGGGCGATTTGGTGGTCGAAGTACTGGGTGCCGACGGCAAGCCCATGGGTTTTAAAGCCAAGCTGGGCTTTCAGGATGTGCGCGTGAACCCGGCCACGGGAACAGTGGATGCCCGAGCCGTGCTGGTCAATGACAAAGAAGTGCTTAGCCCTGGGCAGTTTGTGCGGGTCCGCGTTAGCGGTGCGGTACAAAAGGATGCCGTGTTGTTGCCACAGCGCGCTGTTCTTGAAAATCCGGAAGGTGGCAAGGTCGTGATGACTGTCAGCCCCGAAAACACGGTGGCACCCCGACCTGTTCAGGTTGCGCAGTGGAAAGACGACCAATGGGTGGTGACTGACGGTTTGGTGGCAGGCGACAAAGTGATCACCGACGGATTCATGAAAGCGCCCCCGGGAACCCCAGTACAACCCGTGATCGCTGGTGCCAACAACCAGCCTGAAGCAGCAGCGCCGGCTAAAGCCGCGCCAGCCACTGAGCAGAAGCAATAAGGGGTAAAACATGTTTTCGAAATTTTTTATCGACAGGCCTGTGTTTGCGGCCGTGTTGTCGATTTTCATCATGCTGGCCGGCTTGGCCGCCATGCGTGGTTTGCCGATTGCGCAGTACCCTGAAATTGCGCCGCCGGTGGTTCAGGTTCGTGCCGTATACCCCGGTGCTTCCGCTGAGGTGATTGCCAGCACTGTGGCTGCACCCATTGAGAATGCGATCAACGGGGTGGAAGACATGATGTACATGAGTTCAACTTCGGCCAGCAGTGGCGTGGTTGAAATCATGGTGACGTTCGAAATTGGCACTGACCCGGACCAGGCCGCGCTGAACGTGAATAACCGTGTGAAACAGGTTGAAAACATTTTGCCGCAGGAAGTACGCAGGCAGGGTGTGACTGTGAACAAGGGTTCTTCGTCGTTCCTTCAGGTGTTGGCGTTCTATTCTGAAGACGGTCGGTTTGACGACTTCTACACCTCGAATTATGTGACCTTGAACGTGCTCGACCGCATCAAGCGGATTCCCGGCACCACCAACGTGCATATTGTCGGTGCGAAAGATTATGCCATGCGCATCTGGATCAAGCCCGATCGCATGGCCCAGTTAAAACTGACTGCGGGTGACATTGCTGCCGCGTTGAATGAGCAAAACGCACAGTTCGCGGCGGGCAAGGTGGGGCAAGCACCCAACAACAATGGCCAGGAACTGGTTTACACCGTGACTGCCCAAGGTCGTCTGAGTGAACCTGAGGAGTTTGAGAATATCCTGATTCGCGTGAATCCGGACGGCTCCTCACTTCGACTGAAAGACGTGGCCCGTGTCGAGTTGGGCTCGAAGGACTACGACTTCACAGGTCGTATCAATGGCAAGCCAGCCACGCTGGTAGAAGTATTCCTGCAGCCGGGTGCCAACGCGCTCGACGTGGCTCAGAATGTAAAAAACACGGTGGATGAAATTGCTGCGGACTTTCCGGAAGGTCTTGATTACGCAGTGCCTTATGACACCACGCGATTCGCGGAGGTGTCCATTCGTGAAGTGGTGAAAACGCTGGTCGAGGCGATGATACTTGTGTTCATCGTGGTGTATGTATTCTTGCAGAACTGGCGCGCCACCTTGATTCCGATTGTGGCCGTGCCTGTTTCATTGCTGGGCGCATTTGCAGGGCTTTATTTGCTGGGTTATTCCATCAACACGTTGACATTGTTCGGCATGGTGCTGGCCATCGGTATTGTGGTGGACGACGCCATTGTGGTGTTGGAAAACGTAGAACGGATCATGCATGAAGAGGGCTTGGGCGCGCGCAAGGCGGCGATCAAAGCCATGCAGGAAGTAACCGGCCCGGTGATTGCAATCGTGCTGGTACTTTCAGCGGTGTTCATTCCAATCGGTTTCCTGGGCGGCTTGACCGGTGAACTGTATCGTCAGTTCGCCATCACCATCGCCATTGCTGTGATCGTATCCGGCATTGTCGCGTTGACATTGACCCCGGCCCTTTGTGTGCTGCTGCTCAAGCACGAGCACAAAAAACCAGGCAAGTTTTTCACCGCATTCAATAACTGGTTTGCGCGGGTAACGACCAAGTACGTGGGTGGCGTGAAATTCATCAGCATGCGTCCAGCCATTGGTATTGGTTTGTTTCTGGTGATGCTGGTGGTCACTGCTGGTTTGTTCAAGGCCACACCGGGTTCATTGGTTCCTGATGAAGACCAGGGCTATTTTATTGCGGCCGTATTTTTGCCCGATGGCGCAACACTTCAGCGCACCGACAAAGTGGTTGCCGAGGTGGTGGATGCAGTGGCCGCCAACCCCGCCAACGAGTATTCCTTGGCGTTTACAGGCTTTGACGTCCTGGGCGGCAGTTTCAAAAACAACGCGGCCACCATGTTCGTAACCCAGCGCCATTGGGACGACCGCGAGGCTGTGACCACTGATTTGGTGGGCGAGTTGTTTGGCCGGACTGCGGGCATTCAGGAAGGGTTGGTGCTGGCTTTTGCACCACCACCCATCTTCGGTTTGGGCAATGCCGGTGGCTTTGAGTTCTATATTCAAAACCGTGGCGAAGGCGGCCCAGCCGAGCTGGCCAAGGTGATGAACGCCTTCATGGCCAAAGCCAATGCAGACCCGCGCCTGGCTGGAGTACAAACATTGTGGCGCCCCGGCACGCCTCAGCTATATGTGGATGTGGACCGCGAACGTGCCCGCGCAATGGGCGTGAACGTGAATGAAGTGTTCGACACCCTTGCGGCCAGCATGGGTACCTACTATGTGAACGACTTCAACAAATTCGGTCGTACCTGGCAGGTGTTGATGTCGGCGGATGCGCAATATCGCAAAAGCCCGACTGACATTGGCAACATGTATGTGCGCTCGAACACTGGCGAAATGATCCCGATTTCGGCCTTTGCCAAAGTGGAGTTTTCACAAGGGCCGGAAACTTTGGAGCGTTTTAACAATCTACCTGCTGTAAAGCTGTTGGGCAGTGGTGCACCAGGCATCAGTTCAGGCGAAGCCATTCAGGCCATTGAGGACATTGCAGCCGAGGTGTTGCCGGATGATTTCAGCTACGACTTTTCTGGTGCCTCGTTTCAGGAAAAGCGTTCTGAAGGTTCTTCCAGCTTTGCGCTGGTCTTGGGTGCGCTGATGGTGTTCCTGATTCTGGCTGCCCAGTATGAAAAGTGGACCCTTCCGTTTTCGGTGCTGCTGGCCATGCCGTTTGGCTTGTTCGGCGCGCTGCTTGCGGTGTGGATGCGCGACATGACCAATGACGTGTATTTCCAGATTGGTCTGGTGACGTTACTAGGTCTGGCTGCGAAGAATGCGATTTTGATCGTGGAATTCGCGGTGCTGAAGCGTGAAGAAGGTATGAGCGCCCTTGACGCTTCTCTGGAAGCGGCCCGTTTGCGGTTCCGTCCCATTTTGATGACCTCGTTTGCGTTTATTCTGGGCGTTGTTCCGTTGGCGTTCTCCAGTGGTGCTGGTGCAGGTGCACGCGCCGCTGTAGGTACCGGTGTAATGGGTGGCATGACCGCCGCCACATTGCTGGCCATTTTCTTTGTGCCCCTGTTTTACCGCTTGATCGATCGCAGTGAAAAAGGTGGACGACACCATGGTGATGAAGAGGAAGCAAATGATTCATCCAATCAACAATCAACAAACAAAGGGGGCGAGCATGTTTAAAGCCCTGCCGAAAACCGCAATCGCCTTGGGTTTGACTCTGGCCCTGACCGGTTGCGCATCCAGCATCCCTTTGCTGGACAGGTTCAATGGCAAGCCAGAGCAAGCCATGCAAGTTGAAGTGCCTGAAAACGCAAAAGGCGTGGGCATGAAGCAGGTTCAAAATGAGGCGTGGTGGCTGTTGCTCGGCGATCCGGCGCTGAACCAGGTGGTTGAGCAGGCGTTGCAGAACAACACCGATGTTCGTTTGGCCAATGAGCGATTGAATGAAGCAGGTGCGGTGCTTGGCATTGCCAAGTCGCAGCAGTGGCCTTCAATCTTTGGTCAGTTCACCACCGGTCGCAATCGCCCGTCACAGGCTGGCAACGTGCCGGTGTTTGGTGGGCAAAATGTGTATGAAAACCAGCAGCTGGGCATTGGCGCGACTTGGGAGCTTGACTTGTGGGGTCGAATTGGTGCACTGGAAGATGCTGCCCGCGCCGGCTTCATGCAGCAGGGCTATAACGTGCGTGGAGTGCGCCTGAGCGTAGCGGCCACGGCGGCTTCGTTGTACACCCAGGTTCGCGTGTTGGGCTTGCAGGTGAAAGTGCTGGAACAAACCCTGGAAAGTCGTGACGCAGCTTACAAGCTGGCCAAGCAGCGCGCCGATGTTGGCTTGAGCAACGAACTCCAGTTGCGCCAAACCGAAGCGGAATTGTTGGCAGTGCGTGCACAGTTGCCTGACACGCGCGAACAACTGTCCCGTGCGCAGAATGCACTGGCGGTAATTGTGGGGGGTAATTCACCGCAACTACCACCTCTTGAAGTTGACAACCTGCAGTTGACCAAGTTGTTCATCCTGCCGGAAGACACACCTTCCGAACTGTTACTGCGCCGCCCGGATCTGGCCGCAGCTGAACAACAGTTACTTGCTGGCGAGGCCAATCTGGAAGCCGCACGCAAGGCGTTTTTTCCGACCATTGGTTTGAGTGCTTTTGGTGGACGAGAGAGCACCGATTTAAGCGACCTGTTCAGTGGCCCAGCCCGAATCTGGAGTTTTCAGACCCAAATTACACAGCCAATTTTTCAGGCAGGTCGTTTGTTTGATGAACGAGACGCCGCTGTGGCACGCCGCAATCAGGCCGTGTTGCAATACGAAGCCAGTATTCGTACGGCCTTCCAGGAAATTTACGATGCCATCGTAGCGCAGCGTGAGGCGCGTGAGCGTTTACAGGCCCGTCAAGAGCAAGTTCAGACCTTGACCCAGGTGGTTCGCCTGGCGCAATTGCGGGTGGACAATGGCGTGGCCAATCAACTTGAGCTGCTGGATGCACAGCGCAACTTGTTGAATGCCCAACTTAGCTGGGCTGCAGCATGGCAGAGCCAGCAAGGCGCCAGCCTTGCCATGATTCGCGCGTTGGGCGGTGGTTTTAACGCGGATCAAGTGGCATTTAAAGAGTAATTTCTTGCCTTTGAACTTTCTGAGCAGAGGCAACCGGGTAACTGGTTGCCGCTTTTGCTTCATGCATTGAACTTTAGTCGACCTGTGATATAACCAAAACGGGTTATCCCACAGCATTCACCAATAATTCATGCAAAGGAGTTGGAGATGGCAGGTTATTTCGAATTGAGCAAAAGCAGCGATGGGCAGTTTCGGTTTGTACTGAAGGCGGGAAATCACGAAACCATTTTGACCAGTGAGCTTTACAAAACCAAGGCAGCCGCTGAAAACGGCATTGAATCGGTTCAAAAGAATTGTGGAGAGGCAGCACGCTACGAGAAAAAAGTGGCCGCCAATGGCAAGCACCACTTCAACTTGAAAGCCGCCAATCATCAGGTGATCGGTTCCAGTCAGATGTACGCCAGCGAGGCTGCATGCGACAACGGCATTGATTCGGTAAAAACCAATGGCAAATCAACCACCATCAAGGATTCGACCGGCTGATTGGCATTTACTTTCTGCAAATCATGCGGAAATTTAACCGCATGATTTGCCGCACTGCGGTAGAGCAATTCCACTATCGGCGCTGCAACTTCCCGGTTATGATCAAACCATGACATCGAAGAATGTCATTCTCGACAAAATGCCGGAGACCGATCATGACCGCGACCACCACTGCCCGCAAAAAGCCTGCCCGCCCTGCATCCAGCACCGACACTGTGCTGAAGCAGCGAAACGTGAAATTTGATTGGTCGGAAACGCCGATTGACTGGCTGCCCAATGAGCCCTTCTCCAGTTACTTTATCAACGAAATCAACCTGATATTGCCAGCGGGTGAGTTCTGGTTCTGTCGCTTGTACAACAAAGCCTTGCCGTTCGTGACTGATGAGAAACTGAAAGAAGACGTGCGGGGTTTTATCAAACAGGAGGCCATGCATGCACGTGGTCACAGTTCAGCCACTGAAGAGTATTTGGCAGCGCGTGGCATTAAAACCGAGCGCAACCAGAAACTGATGAAATGGCTGTTTGATGTGGTGCTCGACGACAAACCGTTTGGCAAGAAAGTGCCTGCGCTTCTTGAACGTCGCTGGTTACTGGCACGCCTTGGACTGGTAGCAACCATTGAGCACATGACCTGTGTGCTGGGCATGTATGCGCTTGAAAATAAAAAGTGGGATGAGATCAACGCAGACCAGGTGATGCTGGATCTGATCCGCTGGCATGGCGCTGAGGAAGTAGAGCACCGCAGTGTTGCCTTTGACTTGTACAAGCACCTGGGTGGCGATTATTTGTCGCGCTATTACCTGGCTGCGATTGTGGTGCCAATGATCATCGGTTTGTGGGTGGACGGTGCCGCCAATATTGCCGGACAGGACCCTCGCTTCGCCAAGAAAAAACCTGCGGTGTACAAGCCCTGGATGTGGGTTGAATGGTTCAAGGCTTCGCGCAAGGAACTGCTGCCCAATCCGTTGTGGCTGGTCTTGCAACAGTTGCCCTACTTTAGCCCGTGGTACGACCCGGCCAAGGAGGGTTCTACTGAACTGGCACAGGCTTATCTCGATCAATCACCCGCAGCCATGGCCGCAGGGGCGATTGCTGCCAACATGAAAGTGGCTGCCTGATTTCAGGCAGCTTGCGCTTGTTGGGCGGGCTTGAGCTGCGGGAACCAGGTCGATATTTGTTGTAATCCTTCGAACCAACCCCACTGCGGGTATTCGCCCTTGTTGTTGTAGCCACCGGAAAGGCCGGGATTCATTCCGTCTTTCTCATGGCCATCATTGTCGTTCAGTGAGGTCATGTGCACGGCGTTTGCCAGTTCCCGGTTGCCGAACATGATGGCGTGAAGATTGTTGTGCTCATTGGTGCCCCAGACATTGATCAGTTCTGCATCACCGAGCCCAAACGTACTGCCCCCTCTGGATTCGATCAAATCACGTAGGCCGTCTGCGTCATTGTCCATGGCCATTAATTTGGCCTGGCCGTAAAAAACGCCCGCCTCGGTCTCGTTGGCAAACAGCCTTGGCGGTGCCATATTGTGTTTCATCACCAAATTCGCAATCAGGTAGGCTCCTTTCAGTTTTTGCTCTTCATTCTGGCCTTTGTTGTAGCCGCCAATTGAATCGAGTGTTTTGACAAGGTAATCAATCGTTTCCCCAGCCGGTCGCCCGAACATGGTTGCCATGGCTGCATTGTGCGCGTCGGCATTCAATAGAAAACCATGGCCATGACTCGCGTCGCCGACATGATCGTTGGGGTGGCTGCTGCCTTCCCCCGGGTCGATGTCGCCAGTCAGTGGGCCTGTTGAACTGCCAGTGTAGGGAAGCGGGGAGCCTGCGCTGTGACTGGCATGGCCTTCTTCGCTGGCTGGCGTGCTAGTGCGGCGTGCTGAGGTGGCAGGTGCAGTGACAGGTGCAGGCGAAGGTTGAGGCGATGATGTCGTACCATGACCATGGCTGTGTGAGTCATCAGTGCATTGTTCAGCCAATTCGCCGTGTAGGTGATCACTGTTGTCAGGGTTGCCGGTTTCATAGTGATTGATGGCCATTTGTAGATCACCGTCGTACATGTCTACAAGTTGTTTCAGGTGTTGAACTCCAGCGCGTATGCCTGCAGCCGGATTGTTTTTCAAATCAACCGCGCTCAAGGGGCGCCCATCGTCGTTGTAAAGGCCATGTCCACCAGGGCCTGCAAACACCCCGCCCTCAAGCAGTCCGCCGTGAACCAGCATGGGGCCATACAACTGCTCACCCGATCCATCGCTGCTGGAAATACTCCCGCCAAAATTCGGAGTACCTTTGCTTTTGATCAGTGAGGTAATGACCTCGCCCGGAATGCCGTATTGTTCTCCAACTGAAGCGGCGTAAGCCAGCCACTCGGCTTGACTGGCATTGATTGGCGGTTGTGTCATGGACGCACCCGTGGACGATGGCGAATGCTGGCTTGAATGGTCCCCGTGTGCGGCTGTGGTGGCTGTGGTGGTGCACATATTGTCTCCTGGTGTATCGAAATTCCTCCATGAGTTAAGTGGTAAGCTGAATGCATTAGTTCAACCATCTGGCTCGCCTTTCTGATGCAATCAAAATCAAGGACCGCACCTGAAATCCTGAACACTGTTGAACAGTGTGTGGAGCTTATTCTTCAGCGTCTGGGTAATCAGATCAGGGTGGGTTTGCCCTTGGGGTTGGGCAAACCGCCAGAACTGATCAATGCCCTGTATGTGCGCGCGCAGGAAGACCCTTCAATTCAGTTGACGATACTGACTGCGCTGTCTCTGGAGAAACCTGTTGCAGGTTCTGCGCTGGAAGCTGCGTTTCTGAAGCCTTTTGTTGAACGGGTATGGGGCGACTGCCCTGACCTGCGATACGCCGTTGACGCCACACAAGGCAAACTGCCTCCGAATGTGAAGGTGCAAGAGTTTTTTTTCAAACCGGGAAGCCGCATGGGTAACTTGGCTGCGCAGCAGAACTATGTCAGCACCAACTACACCACGGCTGCACGCGATATCTTTGACATGGGCTGCAACCTGGCGATGCAAGCCGTGTGCAGGCCAGATGAGGGCACGGCCACCCACTATTCACTGAGCTGTAATCCTGACACCTCAATCGAGCTGGTTCGCATGCTGCGTGAAAGCGATCGACCGCATCTGGTGGTTGGCGTGGTGAATCAGCGGCTGCCTTTCATGGGGCACAGCGCCCAAGTGGCCCGCGAGGAATTTGATTTTGTAGTCGACAATCCTGCGTACTTCACAACCCTATTCTCTACGCCAAAATTACCGGTTGATGTTGCGGACTATGCCTTGGGTTTTTATGCAAGCGCCTTGGTGAAAGACGGCGGTACTTTGCAAGTGGGAATTGGCGCTTTGGGTGATGCTGTGGTGCATGCATTGATACTTCGCCAGACCGACAATACAAACTACACCAAGGTACTGCAGGCCCTGCACCGTCCTGAGTCTACTGTAAACCTGATGACCAAAATTGGTGGCGACCAGCCGTTTGAGGCGGGTTTATATGGTGCCACTGAAATGTTTGTGGATGGCTTTCTGCATTTGATGCGTGCCGGTGTGTTGAACCGGCAAGTGTATGACCATTGGGCCTTGCAGCGCCTGATTAACCAAGGCAAATGCAGACCGGAACAAGTGCATGAATCTGTACTGGATGATCTGGCTGAGTTGGGTGTGCGTGAAATTACACCGCACGATTTTGATGTGTTCAAGCGACACGGCCTGTTCAAGGAAGGTGTGTTGCTGCAGGGTGTACACCTGGTATTGCCAAACGGGCAGCGCGTATTGGCCAATCTTGCGGACAAGGCCACCCGTGTAGCATTGGTGGCCAGTGGCCTGGGCAAGGTCTTGGTCAACGGCACCGTGCTTCATGCCGGGTTTTTCCTCGGGCCCAATGCCATGTATGAGGCGCTGAAGAACATGCCTGAACTGCAGCGTAATTCAATTCACATGCTGGGTGTGGAGCATGTGAATCAACTGGATCTGAACCATGCCCTGTACAGCGCACAGCGAGCGCATGCGAGATTTGTGAACACCGGCATCATGGCCACACTGAGTGGCGCGGTGGTGTCTGATGGACTGGACGATGGCCGCGTCATCTCAGGCGTTGGCGGTCAATACAACTTTGTGTCGATGGCACACAAGCTGCCCACGGGGCGAAGTATTTTGATGATTCGCGCAGTCCGGGAAAATGAACAGGGCGGTAAAGCCACCAGCAACATTGTGTTCAGCTATGGGCACTGCACGATTCCGCGCCACCTGCGGGACATTGTTGTGACTGAATATGGAGTCGCCGACCTGAGAGGCAAGTCAGATGCTGACGTGGCCAGGGAATTGATCAATATCGCCGACTCCCGGTTTCAGGCGGACCTGTTGAAGCAAGCCAAGCTGGCGGGAAAAATCGAGGAGACTTACGAGATACCAGAGAGTTTCATGCACAACACCCCGAAAAATCTCGCCAAGCGACTCGATTCCTTGACCAGAGAGGGTGTATTGCCAGCTTTCCCGCTGGGTTGCGATTTCACGGATGTGGAATGGGAATTGGCCAAAGCCTTGAAAGCCGTCAAGGCCATAGCCAACAAAACACCCAAATGGAAGCTGTTGTTGAAAGCAATGTTCGCCGCAAAGCCACCTGCATCGGCCCAACCCTTTTTGGACAGGATGGGGCTGAACGAACCTGCTGATCTACAAGCCAAGGTAGTGCGTGCATTGTTGGTGGAACAGCTCGGGCTGCAGGGTGCGTTGGTGTGATTATCATGGACAGGCATTGCAACTTTCCCCAACTTGCCGAGTCTGAGGACTAATGCTATGTTGCGGTCTATGACAAAAGTGGTACGAACCTTTCTCATGTGGATAATGTTGCTTGCGTTGCCTGTCCAAGGCATGGCGCAGGCGAGCATGTTTGCATGCCACTTGAATGGTGATGGACCTGGTTCAGTCCAGATCATGGACCATAGCAACATGGATCATCGCAGCATGGATCACAGCATGCATGAGATGGACTCGCATGATCATGCAAATTCTGATGACTCCAAAAAATTGATGAAATCGTTGCACGGTTGCTGCAACTGCGCACCCACCTGTGCGGTAGTGCTGCTGCCCGTGGCACAAGCCAGTTTCGGCGCGATCCAGCACGACACATTGCACCCGCTGTCTGCCCCCCAGATTCCCCATTCTGCCGACACGCGTCGAATAGATCGGCCACCGAAAACACTCGCAATTTGATTCGTGGGCACTGCGTGGGTAAAGCCCGTGCATGCCCTGTGTATTGAACAATTGCGAGGATGTATGACTTCCCATTACCCATTCGTACTGCTGTTGTCGGCGTTGGCTTTGCCAGCGCATGCTGAACCAGCTGTGCAAGTTCTTGAATATCAGTCGGCATTCGAAGGCTACCAAGCGTATTCCGATTCTGAGATACAAAACTGGCCCAAAGCCAATGAACTGGTTGAAGAAATTGGCGGCTGGCGCGTGTATGCGCGAGAGCCCTATGAAAACAAAGCCAAGGAGCAACCGACAAGCGCCAAGGAGACTGTCAAACCCAGGACGCACAATCATGGGGGTGAGCAATGAACACCCCCCATTTGCTGAAAAAAACCGTCGTTGCGCTGGCAGTGCTGGTGCTCGCGGGTTGTGCATCGGTGAACATCAATGAATCAGTGAACCAAACCAATCAGGAATTGACTGGTTTCACCAACGGCAAGCTGAGTCTTGTTCAAACTGATGAACAAAGGCAGGCCATGGCCTCCAAGGCCGGCGAAATACTGAAAGAGCCGCTAAGCCAACCCGCCGCTGTAGAGCTGATGCTGACCCACAGCCCACAGTTTCAAGCCGTGTTGGCCGAGAACTGGGCTCAAGCTGCGCAAGCCGCACAAAGTGGTCGCATTCACAACCCGGTGTTTACATTTGAACGCGTGCGCATCAAGGATGAACTGGAGCTGGGGCGTTTGCTGAGTTTCGGTTTACTCGATTTGCTCAGCCTGCCTGCGCGACAAGGCATTGCCCGCACACAGATTGACCGCGCGCAGTTGCAATTAACCAGTAGTGTGGTTGATCAAGTGACGCAGGTACGCCAAGCCTGGGTGGAGGCAGTGGCAGCCCAGCAGGCGCACACCTATGCCCAGCAAGTGTTTGAAAGCGCGCAAACCAGTGCTGAACTGGCCCGCCGCATGCAGGAAGTGGGCAACTTCACACGCCTGCAGCGTGCACGCCAGCAAAGCTTTTATGCCGATGCAGCGCTTAATTTAGCTGCCACAAGGCACAAGGCCACGGCCACCCGCGAAGCACTGGTGCGCATGTTGGGCTTGAACACCGAGCAAGCTGCACAACTGAAGCTGCCTGAGCGCCTGCCCGATTTGCCTGAAGCGCCCAAAGCACCTTCAGAAGTGGCCAAGCGCGCTGAAGATCGATTGGATGTCCGAATGGCCAAGCAGGGCTTTGACAGCAGTGCAAAGGCACAAGGCTTGGGCAATGTGGCCAGTTTTCTGGACATTGAAGCGGGCATTCGTTACGACACAATTTTTGAGAACGACACTGGCGAGCGCAACAACAAAAAAGGGTATGAGCTTGAATTGGCCTTGCCGATTTTTGATTGGGGTGGCATGAAGCGCGACACATTCAATGCCAACACACTGGCTGCTGCCAACCGGCTTGAAGCAACGTTGCGTAGCGCACAATCCACCCTGCGGGAAAGTTATTCCGCCTACCGCACCACCTATGACATTGCGCGCCATTATCGCGATGAAATCATTCCGCTGCGGCAAACCATCGCCGATGAAAATTTGCTGCGTTACAACGGCATGTTCATCGGGGTTTTCGAACTGTTGGCCGACAGCCGCGACCAAGTGAATGTGGTGGTTCAAGCCATCAACGCCCAAGCCGATTTCTGGCGGGCTGACGCCGCTTTGCAGGCCACTGTGGTGGGCAAGCCCATGATGGTGTCGGTCAGTGGCGCAGCAGCCAGTGCTGGCGGCGACGCTGGCGGTGGCCACTAAATGAAAGGATCTTCAACATGACTTCCAGACGAGAGTTTTTTAAAGCAGCCGCCTTGACCGGTGGCGCAGTGGCAGCGGCCAGCGTCAGCAAAGTCGCCATGAGCGCCTTGCCCGAACCTGTATTGCAAACATCGCCCGACACAATGCCCCCCCTGGTGCCCAACACCGGGCGACCCTACAACCCGGTGGTGACCTTGAACGGCTGGACATTGCCCTGGCGCATGAACAATGGCGTGAAGGAATTTCACCTGGTGGCCGAACCTGTGTTGCGGGAAATGGCACCGGGCATGACAGCGCATTTGTGGGGCTACAACGGGCAAAGCCCTGGCCCCACCATTGAAGTGGTAGAAGGCGACCGGGTGCGGATTTTTGTGACCAACAAATTGCCTGAGCACACCAGTATTCACTGGCACGGCCAGCGCTTGCCCAACGGCATGGATGGCGTAACCGGTTTGAACCAGCCCGGTATTCCTGCTGGCAAAACCTTTGTGTATGAATTTGAGGCCCGAAGGCCCGGCACCTTCATGTACCACCCCCATGCGGATGAAATGGTGCAGATGGCCATGGGCATGATGGGCTTTTGGGTTACACACCCCAAAAACAAGAACCCGCTAATCAGCGAAGTGGACCGCGATTACTGCTTCCTGCTGAATGCTTATGACATTGATCCTGGTGCTTACACACCGAAAATCATGACCATGCTGGATTTCAATTTGTGGACGTGGAACAGTCGCCTGTTCCCGGGTATTTCGCCTTTGGTGGCCCGCAAAAATGACCGGGTGCGAATTCGTGTGGGTAACCTGACCATGACCAATCACCCCATTCACATTCACGGCCATGAATTTGAGGTAACAGGCACCGACGGCGGCCCAACACCGAAGAACTCACGCTGGCCTGAAGTGACTGTGGACATTGCCGTGGGACAGATGCGGCAAATGGAGTTCATTGCCAATGAAGAAGGCGATTGGGCATTTCATTGCCACAAAAGCCATCACACCATGAATGCCATGGGCCACGATGTGCCCACCATGATCGGCGTGGACCACCGCGGCATGACCAAAAAAATCACCAACCTGATTCCGGATTACATGGCGATGGGTGAACGTGGCATGGCCGACATGGCGGAAATGCAAATGCCGCTGCCCGACAACACCATTCCGATGATGACCGGTGAGGGGCCTTTTGGATCTGTGGAAATGGGTGGCATGTTCAGCATGCTGAAAGTACGCAAGGACCAAAAGCCGGGCGATTATTCAGACCCGGGTTGGTACAAGCACCCTGAAGGTACGGTTGCATATGAGTTCACCGGTGAACTGGCCAAACCCAAACGCAGCGGCAACGCAGGGCAGCCGAGCATGAAGTTGGCGCAGAAAAACCAGCCTCACATTGAATTGCAGGTGCGCAAACCCACGGGTCATTCAGGTCATTGATTGGCTGTTAAGTAAAGGAATGTAAATGTTTAAATTTTCAGGACTTGTATTGGCCTGTGCTGCGTTAATAGGGGGAGTGAATAATATTGCTCTTGCCCATGGCGACAAGAAAGGCAGTAACGCACCAGTGGTGAAAGAACAAACTGATTGGGGCGTTGCGGGTGATGCTGCGAATGTGATCCGAACTGTCGACGTCAGCATGGGTGACGACATGCGATTCCAGCCTGGCAAGCTGGAAGTCAAGCAGGGCGAGACCATTCGCTTCCGGGTCAAGAACACCGGCAAGTTGTTGCATGAGTTTGTAATTGGTACACAAGCTGAGAATGCAAAGCATGCGGAGTTGATGCTGAAATTTCCCGGTATGGAGCACGACGAACCTTACATGACCCATGTGGACCCAGGCAAAACAGGCGAGATTGTTTGGACCTTTTATAAAAGCCCTCACTATTTTTGAT
>JALUYN010000038.1 GCA_027012915.1 Cellvibrionaceae bacterium | reverse complement strand
GATAGTAAAACCGCAGTTATCGCTGAAAGGACGGCTGGCGCGTCGATGATCGGGTTCTCCCTGGGTGATTCCCTCAACTTTGCGCAGCCCGTCATCGGTTCCCAGTGCTCCCATGGTAGCGTAACCGTCGATCACTTCCTGAGTAATGGGAGCTTCACTACAACCGACCATAACCACTCGGGCACGGTTCTGCTGAATATCGTCAATACCGCTCTTCAGATTATAGAGAAAACTGGCGCAAGCTCCGGTGAGACAGCCGGTGGTACCCACATTGCCCAACACATAGGCATTGATAAAGTCAGCCGGCATGGAGTTAAGACCCAGCGCCAGTTGTTTCGCAGAAACGCGACTGCCTTCGAGGCGCGACTTCAATAATCCACCCGTACCATTCTCATCCAACTGACCCATGGCGCTGCTGGCGTATACAGAGATCTCATCAGGCTTCACCGCCTGCTTCACTTGTTCCCAGGCAATACCCATAGAATGCACCGCGTCACTGGCGCCCAGAATAGCCATCTGCAGACCGCGGGGATGGAACCGGGAGTTGTATTGCTCAGCGGGATCAAAGCCTGTCGGCAACTGCCCGGCTGCTTTAACCTGGTAATCCCGCTCAGAATCCACTTTTACGACAGCATCAGCCGACAACGTAATGCGTACTTGCTTGTCGCTAACCTCAGACACAGTCCATGATTCTGGAATTGGGTTGGGCAGCTGTGCCCGAGACATCAGGAAACCGGTAGACTCGGGATCTCCGTCCAGCGCCACCGATTGTTGCCAGGGCGCCTTATCAACATCAAAAAACGTCTTTTCGATGCGACGTATCAAAGTCGCTTCGAGTATCTGTTGGGAATAGCGCTGTTCAATGTCGGACAGACTCAGAGCATCGCCTTCGGGGCTGACAAATTCACCGCTAGAGACTGAGACTGTTTTGGTCATTACGGCAAGACCAGCCAGGGTCTCTTGTCGACTCTGGGCATCCAGCGACTCAATAACCATGCGGCGAAAGCCGTGATGAAACGATGTGCGACCCGCAGCGTTATAGCCACCAAAGCCCACAATTACCGGTAAACGCGCCATAAATACCTCGACACCCAAAAACAGATTCAATGAAATTAAATACAGTTTATCGGGCAGCAGGGGTATCTCGTTACAGCCTTTTGAGCCATAATTACCGGGATTTAAGCCAAAGCAGCGATAGATATGAGAAAGAAACTGGGAGCGGCCTTCGTAGTTCTCGAGCACATGCTCTCTACCAGCCTGACATTGCCCATCGAAATGCTGCGCGCTGCCGAGGGCGCTGCCATGGTCAAGAACAAGGATGCCATACGACTGAACCTGGCATCAGTGGGCGTAAGCCACGAACCAGTGAAGACTCAATCAGGCTTCAACTTCCAGGCAGAATACCTTATTGATGACATCGGCAAAACCGACATGGTCATTATACCGGCCCTTTGGCGCAATCCCCGCCCGGTAATCAAACGCCATCCCGAGATCATTGAATGGCTCAAGAAGCTCAACGAGTCCGGCGCACTGATTATTGCTGTGGGTACCGGCTGCTGTTTTATCGCAGAAGCAGGCTTACTGGATGGTAAGCCGGCCACCACCCACTGGCACTACTTTGAACAATTCCAGAAGAGTTATCCTGAGGTACAGCTCAAGCGCCAATACTTTATTACTCAAGCCAACAATATTTATTGTGCCGCCAGCGTCAATGCCGTTGCCGATCTCACCGTGCACTTTATCCATCGCTTGTATGGTGCGGATATCGCCAATCATGTGCAGCGAAACTTCTCTCACGAGATTCGCAAAGACTATGCGCAGACCAGCTACTACGACGACAAGCACCGCTACCACCCGGATGAAGACATTGTTCAAGCGCAAATCTGGCTGCAGGATAACTGCCATCGAGAAATTAATCTCAAGGAACTCGCTACCTTGTTTGGCATGAGCTCCAGGAACTTTAACCGCCGTTTCAAGAACGCTACAGACCAAACGCCGCTGCAATACCTTCAGGAAATTCGCATCGATATGGCGAAGGATCTATTGCAGACCAGTAACTTGAGTATCCACGAAATTGCCTATCGAGTGGGCTACAAGGACATGGGTTACTTCGCCTCGCTATTTAAGAAATTGCTGGCAACCACACCCAGCCAATATCGCTCAACCGTGCGCAGCAAGTTGTTTGCTCCAAAGAGCTAGGAAACTTTTAACCAAGCCTTATAGCTTTTTTAGAATTGCGACATCCGCGGAGCTGTACACCAGTTCGGCCTTTAACCACCGACACACATAGTCAAAGGTTACCTCCGAGAAGAACACTATATGGGTCTTGTCGTTTTTGTAGTGCCATTGACGAAATGCCTCCAAATCTCGCGCTTTCTTGGTCATTATTCCCAACAATCCACCACTTTCCAGAAGCTCCCACAGGCGCAGTAGCTCTTGTCCCGGCTGTTTCAGATGCTCAACCACTTCCGTAGCTGTAATAAATTGATACCGTTTTTGCCAGACCGAGTGTCGTGGATAGTAGAAAAGGTCGTACAGATCAACGCTGTGCCCGCGACGCTCTAGCATTTGCGCCAATGCCGGTCCCGGCCCACAGCCGAAATCCAATCCGCGCGAACCACTGGGTAGCTGTTCTAATAGTGGATCGACCAAACGGGATAAAAAACGCTGATAGCCGGTATCGTCCACATCATTCTCGTGCAGATCATAAACCGCTTTTTCGTCCTTCTCAGACAGCCAATCGCGGGAAGGCACGCTGATCAGGTCGCAGTTGCCACAGCGCCGGTACTCGCGAAACTTATCTAGCCAGAATTCAGCGGTTTCGCTCTGACAAAGAGGGCACGGTGATTGATTCATTGTAAATAACCGGATACCAAAAGAGCCGCGATAAACGCGGCTCAGTAGTGATCAACTTGTCTATTCGAGCGCTTTATACCGCACGCATCTTGGCCTCGACGTTGCTGCCCTGCTCTGCGCTTCGATCAGATTGAATCTCGATGGTTCGGGGCTTCATAGCCTCGGGAATTTCACGCACCAAGTCAATGTGCAACAAGCCATTTTCGAGGCGTGCACCTTGTACACGAACGTGATCGGCGAGCTGGAATTTACGCTCAAAGTTACGCGCCGCGATGCCCTGATGCAGGAACTTGCGATCATCTCCTGGGGCTTCCTTTTTGCTGGCAACAGTCAGTGTGCCCGCCTCGGTATGAATGCTCAGTTCCGACTCAGAAAAACCGGCCAGAGCGATGGAAATTCGGTATTGGTTCTCCTCCAGCAGTTCAATGTTGTACGGTGGGTAGCTGGGCTGATTTTGCTCGCCGCGACTCAGGCTATCCAAAACAGACGCCATACGGTCAAAGCCAATGGAAGAACGGTACAAAGGAGTAAAATCTACATTTCGCATTGTTATATCCTCAAATTTAAGCAATATATGCGGTTAAGACCTATCTTGTGATCAGGTCAGAATTTCAAGCTCCTCAATCGAGCAAGCTCGTAGTAGAAAGATGGGGATAACGTTTTAGCTTTCAACCCCTTTTTGAAAAAATCGATAATTCCGAACGACGCTTCAGCGCAATCGGTCCACAAAAACGGAATGACTTATGACTCGCTATATACTTGCTATTGATCAAGGCACCACCAGTTCAAGAGCCATAGTGTTTAACGATAACGGCGAACCTCTCAGCCAGGCGCAACAGGAGTTTGAGCAACTATTTCCGGCCGATGGCCATGTGGAGCATCGGCCAGATGATATCTGGCAAACTTGCCTGGATGTATCCCTCGAAGCCATCAGAAAACAGTCTCTCACCCCGCAAGACATTAACTGCGTGGGCATTACCAACCAAAGGGAAACCACCCTGGTCTGGGACAAACTCACTGGTGAGCCAATCTACAACGCCATAGTCTGGCAGGACCGCCGCACCGCGGAACTTTGCAATCAACTCAAAAACCAGGGGCACGAAGATCTGGTACAAAACAAAACCGGGCTCTTGCTCGACCCCTATTTCTCTGCAACCAAGCTGGCGTGGATTCTCGACAACGTCAGTGGCGCCAGGGAACGGGCCGAGCATGGCGAACTGCTATTTGGCACCGTAGACACCTACCTGCTTTGGAAACTCTCTGAAGGTCAATCTCACAAGACCGACGCCACAAACGCGTCAAGAACACTGCTCTACAACATACACACCGGCAAGTGGGACCAAGAGCTTCTCGAACTGTTCAATATTCCGGAAAGCCTGCTGCCAGAAGTTTGCGACAGCAGCTGCGAATTTGGTTTCGCCACCAAATTGGGCTGCAATATTCCAATTACAGGGATTGCGGGTGATCAGCAAGCGGCGCTATTCGGTCAGGCCTGCTTTCAACCGGGCATGGTTAAGAGTACCTATGGCACAGGCTGCTTTATGATTCTCAATACGGGAGAGCACGCGGTTCAATCGAAACACCGATTGCTAACAACCATTGCCTACCAACTCGACGGCAAAACCTACTACGGCATCGAAGG
>JALUYN010000037.1 GCA_027012915.1 Cellvibrionaceae bacterium | reverse complement strand
TTTTTCAATTTCGTTGACCTTGATCCAGGCCAGACCTTTGGCACCGTAGATACCAACAAACTTGGTGTACTCATCAATTTGCTTGCGAGAAATGCTGGCACCACCGGTGACTTTCAGAGCGGTTACACGACACTTCGGATCGTTGGCCGGACCGGCAAACACTTTGAAGTCGATGTCTTTCAGCAGATCCTTGATCTCTACCAGCTCCAGCGGGATACGCAGATCCGGCTTATCGGAACCGTACTTCTGCATGGCTTCGGCGTAAGGCATGCGCGGGAATTCGCCCAGGTCTACGTCCAGCAGTTCGGAGAACAGCTTCTCAATCATGCCTTCGGTAATGGCCATGATCTGCTCGTCGTCCATAAAGGACGTCTCGATATCGATCTGGGTAAACTCGGGCTGGCGATCAGCACGCAGATCTTCGTCGCGGAAACACTTGGCGATTTGATAGTAGCGATCAAAACCGGACACCATCAGCAGCTGTTTGAACAGCTGAGGCGACTGAGGCAAAGCAAAGAACTTGCCGTCGTGGGTGCGGGACGGCACCAGGTAATCGCGGGCGCCCTCTGGGGTGGCGCGAGTCAGAATTGGGGTTTCAATATCCAGAAAACCGTTGTCGTCCAGATAGTTACGAATTTGGTTGGTCACCTTGGAGCGGAAACGCAGGCTCTTCTGCATCTCATCGCGACGCAGATCCACGTAGCGGTACTTGAGACGAACATCCTCACCCACATTGTCATCGTGCAGGGGGAAGGGAACCGTTTCGGCTTCGTTGAGAATATCCAGTTCCAGACCGTAAACCTCCACCTCACCGGTGGCCATATTGGGGTTTACAGTGGCTTCACTGCGGGCGCGAACGCGACCTTTAACCTGCAACACGTACTCAGAGCGCACTTTATCGGCCAGTTCGAAATTGTCTTTGGCGTCCGGATCAAACACCACCTGAACAATGCCATCGCGATCGCGCAGATCGATAAAAATAACACCGCCGTGGTCACGGCGACGATCAACCCAGCCACACAGGGTCACTTCCTGATCAATAAATGAAGCGTTCAAGGCACCACAGTACTCTGTGCGCATACTCTTTTCCTATCTGATATGTGTTAACAATAAAGGTGTATCCGGTCCTGATTGGGCTGAGCCCGGCTCAGGAATCCGATGTCGCTGCAGCGGGTTTGCTGTCTCCCGCCAGATTCTTCTTGCTACCGGTTTTGAAATCCGTCTCGTACCAACCGCTGCCCGCCAGTCGAAAGCCCGCCGCGGAGATCTGTTTGGACAGCTCGGGCTGGCTGCATTGAGGGCAGTCTTTCAAGGGAGCGTCACTCATCTTCTGCAACGCCTCCAATTGGTGACCGCAGGCCTGGCATTGATACTCGTATATGGGCATGGTTTCTCGAGAACCTCAAGTACTTCTATTTACAACCGATAACTTGGGCAGGGGCCAATAAAAGGCCAGAAAACCCAAAGCCGGGCATTATACCCCAGGCTGACAAGCCGGATAAACCGCTGCAACAGCAAACTTGGCGACAATTGCTATGCTTATTCTGAAGTAAGTCGGTGAATCTGGGAGTAAAGGAGTCAGGGATGCTAGTTAACAGCCACGCAGATATCTCATCGGAGATGAGCGATGACTTCTTTTACGATTTCAATCTCAGCTACCAGCGCTGCGAACAGATCCTTATTGAACTTGAGAGCACGCCCGACGACCACGCCCTCACCGGCGACCTGTTTCGCTCAGTCCACACCATCAAAGGCAATCTGATCTATATTGGCCTCAAGGAACTGACCCCACTGCTTCAGGGGGTGGAGGACATACTGGAGCTATTGCGCTCCGGTTGTTTCTACTACGACGAACTGCTCAGCGACTTAATCCTGCTGGCCATGGACAAAACCAAGCTGTTGGTGGACGAGAACCTGTTTGGCGCGGAATCGGAAATCAGCTCCGAAAAGTTCAACGATATCTGCAACGCCATCAGCGCCATCGCCCAAGTGCCCCGCCGCGAACGCCAAAGGGCAATGTACCAGGCCATCGCTTTACTGGACCCCAGCACCCAGTTGCACCCACCCACGCAAAGCGCGTCACAGTGGCAGCAACAAGTGGATGAATTCATGGCGTTCCTCGTCAGTCAGGGATTGCAGAGCAACCAGGATCTCAGCTTTGTCAGTCAGCTGATTCCCGCGGTCGAAGAACGCTCCTCCTATTGGAACGGCCGCAGCTTTCGCATTTGTCGCCTGGGACTGCTCATGAACCAGTACGCCAGGAATCCGGTGGACCCCTATCAACTGACAATGGCGGCATTGATGCACGACATTACCATGGCATTCCTCCCCGTACCGCTATTGCACAAAGAGCAACCCTTTAACGCCACGGACAAAAAGCGCATGCAGAGCCACGTGCGTACTGCTCACGATTTGATCAGCAAAATGTCCAACTGGGAGGAGGCCTGTGAGATCGTGCTGCATCATCACGAGCGCTGTGACGGCTCTGGCTACCCTAAAGGCCTGCCCGGCAGCGAGATTTCACCGGGAGCCAAGATTCTCGCCATCGCCGATACGTTCGATGCCTGTTGTTATGCGCGCGCCTATAAAACCGATCAGAAGCGCCCTTTGATTCGCGCCGTGCTAGAAATTAATCAACAATCGGGAAGCCAGTTTGACAGCGCCTGGGTTGAGATTTTTAACCAAATCGCCAAACAGCATTTTGTAGCCCATTGAGCGCGTTTCGCTCTTCTGACAGCTGTAGATGGTAGACATAGGTCAAAAATGGCAAAAAAAGCCTATTTTTCCAGCATTTTCTATTGCCCACCCCCAGTGAATCCTTTATATATACCGCAGCTGTCACGCGCAGCAGAGACCCCAGGCGAACTCGCAGAAAACAACACAATAACGAGACACAGGAAGGAAACTTATGGCCGCCCGAAAAACAACTGCAAAAAAAGCACCCGCCAAGAAAGCCGCAGCTAAGAAAGCCCCTGCTAAAGCTGCACCAGCAAAGAAGATCAAAGCCATCTCTGATCGCTACACCAAAACCCAAATTCTGAATCAGATTTCCGAGAACACTGAACTGACCAAAAAGCAGGTTCAATCCGTACTGGATGAGCTGAGCGATATCATTGAAGGCCACATCAAAAAGCGCTCTTGCGGTGAGTTCGTACTGCCAGGTCTGATGAAAGTCACCACCGTGAAGAAGCCCGCTCGTCGTGCACGCAAAGGCATCAACCCATTCACCGGTGAAGAGACCACCTTTGCAGCTAAGCCTGCCAGCGTACAAGTTAAAGTACGCCCACTGAAAAAGATGAAGGATATGGCGCTGTAATCCAGCCCTTTGCCACATCATGAAAGAGGTCGCTTAATGCGGCCTTTTTTGTTTCTGCATTGCGCTTCGGATTACTGCATCAATGGTTGCGCCATCAAGCACAGCGAAGCGACAAATCCCGCCATCCCGCTTAGCGAGCACAGAAGGAACTGAGTCGACAAAGATCGAAGAAAAGGACATCGCATGGTTTCGAAATGCCCGCGGTGGGGGACTGCCAAACTAGGGCGATGACAACCCTGTCAGGTTATCACCAGCATTAGCACGCTCTGATTCTGCAATATCTGATCCACTGAAAAAATACTGTCCAGGTGGGCAGGCCCGCATTTCACGCTTTCTTTGCATCCGCGACAAGTGCGTCATCGAGACTCAGATCAACTGCTATCTGCAGGTGGATCCAGGGCGGAAAAAGCAAGCCAGTCTTGAGCATGCCGAAAGGACAATCTTCGACTGACATTGCTATGACAGGAAAGCGTTTTAGATTCTTGTCACACTATTCACTAGCGCAGTTAATCTATCGTCAATCAAGCTCAACTCTTTTGACTCAATAACTGACCAATTCAGTGTTTGCGTGCTGAGATTGCGGCCTACTGTGAAAGCGGACAAACTTGATATCAACATCAAAGCATCCATAGTGACCTCTTTAGTATTCTCGCCGTTCGCCCTCGCTAGAGAAATCAATCCTGCCACAAGTTGAATTCCAGGGGACCACACCTTGCGATAAAGGCGGTCATAGGCAATACCAGGATTGTACATCTCGCGCAATAACAAAGCTCCCGACCGGCTAGTACTCTTTCCCAGCAAAAATCGTAGAACCTGACGCATTACTCCGTCGAGCGCCGAGCGTGCGTCCTTTGCGTGAACACTTTCCGATTCTAGTAGTGTTATGGCGTGAGCGACTTCACCGGTACTAGCGAGTGCCAGATAGTCATCAATTATCTTATCAATACAAGCCAAATAAAGTGCATCTTTACTACCAAAATGATAGCTAATGGCTGGTTGATTTACATCCGCAGCCATCGCTATCTCACGTGTAGACACAGCTAACAATCCTCTCTCACTAAACGACTCCAATGCAGCCTTGAGGATTCTATCGAGAGTATCAGCGCTTTTTGCGTACTTCGCTGGTCGTATGACTTTGTCGCCGTTCTGACTCATCTACCACTCGTCATTGCTGTCAAGCTACCTATGTCTTGTACTGGCTTGCGTCTGTGACAAAATCAGCATGTCCAT
>JALUYN010000036.1 GCA_027012915.1 Cellvibrionaceae bacterium | reverse complement strand
TTGCTGGTTGGCGATGATATTGGCGTTGGCACCAACATTACCAAGTTCGGCTTCGTAGCTGCCGGTGTCGACGTAATCGATCAGGCCCTCATCCAGTGGCCAGGCATTAAGTTGACCTTCCCAGTCATCCACCAGGGCATTGCCGAAGCGAAATACTTCAGATTGCTGATAGGGCACTCGCGCCGCTTTCCAGTCCTGTTTTGCCTGTGCCAGGGTCTCTGCGCTGGGGTTTGCCACTAATTCTTGCAAGCTTGTTTGCAGGGTCTTGGCGCTGATCAGGGAGTCTTCATAAACGGCGTGGGCTATATCGGTGTAGTGACTGACTACCTCGGCCTCTGTGGCCGCCATGGAGGAACTGCTGAGCAAGAGGCTTCCCGCAGCGAAGAGATGAGTAAATTGCTTTAGAGGGTGACCTTTCATAGGGATATGTGCCTTTAGCAGTAGGTTGCGAGTGCGGAAAGCTGATGAAAAACAATGGCGTAGAATACTACAGGCAATGAGAATCGTTATCAAACCGTGAGCGACGCTTTGCTATTGCTCAAAACGGATGCCATACAGCTACAAAGCCCTCTCATGATGTGGCTGTAATTGGAGTGATCGTCTGGAGGGCGCTTATTGATTGCTTGTCTGGACAAGGGGCTCGATAGCTACAACAATGGGGCTAATGAGCGCCTCGTCCACTGAGGGCTCTGAATTTGCAACAAAAAGGGAGTTTTGTGTATGTCTCAGAGATTTATTCAGTTTTTCATGGCCGCTGTATTGGCATTTGTGGCTCAGTTTGCGTTAGCGGTTGATAAGGCAGCGTTGTTGGATAAAATTCGCGACCAGTCCTCAGAGTACAGCGAATTTAAGGAGTTGTTGAACAGCCCGGATCAAAGCGTGCGCTTTGCGGCGTTTGATGCCATGTTCAACAGCGGTGACCCCGTGCTTAAAGAAATGGCTGTGGACGAAGCTCTGGCTTATCCGGATGTCACGCTACAGTCGGTGGCATTTCGAGAAATCATTATGAGCCTGGATATTCTGAATTTTCAGCTGAAGCTGCCCGAAGGTGCAGATAAAAAAACCGCCAATCAGGTGGCGAGCTGGAGTGAGTCGATTTCTTACAAATTGAATGACAAAGACGTTGCTGCCGGTCGCATTATTCAATGCAATCATTCAGCTTCGTGTCTGGGGCAGGTCAGCGGTTTGCAGTTGTCGATTAAGAGCAGCTGCAAATTGGTGGCGACCTTGAGTAATGGCACGCAGCTAAAAGGCCTGCTCAGCTGCAAGAATATGATGCCGATTACGGTAACCGCCAATCTCAGATAGCAGTCATCCTGGGGGGGCGATGGCTTACTCATTCGACCCCATCGGCAGACTCTACTCCGCGCTGGCGATATAAACCCGCCCCAGTCCAACCTCTGAAGCATCGCCCCAGTTGTTGTGAATGCGCAGCATAATTTTTTGCGCTTTGCGCCCCGCCAGTGGGATATTAGTAATGGTGCCCTTGCTGGAAAGTGTCACAACTTTAAGGGAGCGCCAACGACCATTGCCGATGGCATCAATCATTACCTCAATCTGACGCGCCAAGCGTTTGTCATCCGCGAGCCCCTGCCCTGAAATAGACAGTGATTGCAGGGCAGTAGAGCGGTTCTCTTCCAGTGAAAAAACCAGCGTCTCTGGCATACGCTTGATCTTGGCGACCCAGGGTGGAGTTTCACTATCCGTTGCCAAAAGATTCTGGGCGCGATGTTGACCATTGATAGCTGGTGCGGACCACTTGGCGATTTTGGCGATCTGATTATTGCCTGTGGGTACGGACGCCGTTGCTTTCGTCTGTGGACTGAAGGCCTTGTTACCCGGGCCTCTGAAATAGGGCGATATGGTTTCCAGTGCGCGGTCCATGCGAATCACTTTACCGACGCCAGTCTCGGCGTTAACCGACAGTAACAGTCCCAGTGGCTTGCCGCGGGAAGTCACCAGGCTACCACTCATGCCTTTCATCAGTTTTTGCTCAGCGTAGGTAGGCGATACAGAAAGATAGGTCAGGGATTGATCCAGAATGGTCAGCGGGGTGCGGGAGACGGTGCCATCGGGATTGACAGTATTCGCCTGTGCTCGCGAATCCTCGTTGAGTAATTGATCGATATTGCGGCTGATGCCATCAAACAGTGGGCCACAGTAGTTGGCCAGCTCGCCTTCAATGGCCATAACACTGAGGTCGTAGCCAAAACTGGTGATGCCGGCGGCGTCCGCCAGGGGCGGGTTATTGCCGCGACCATAGACGCTGATGAATGCGCTGTCCTTTACAACATGAGTCGGCACAATGGCCTGGCAGGCGCCGGCGTGTTTTACCAGCAGTGCTTGGCCCACCTCTTCAACAGCATCCACGTAGACGCTGATGTTCTGAGCCGCTGATAGCGAAGGTGAGAGTATCAGGCAGCAGGCCGCTTGGCGTATCCAATTACGCGTCCTTTCAATCATCGCTTTTTTCCTTTTCCTTTTCCTTTTCCTTTTCCTTTTTGCTGCCTTTGCTTTGCTTCGACTTCTTTGATTTTTTCTGTGATTTGTCTTGTGACTGTTTCTGCGATTTTGTTTGCGGGTTGGACTCTGGCTCAACCTCGGAGTCAGGTTTAGGCATCGGCGCTTCTTCTGGTCGCGCGAACAGCCCCAGCAGTGTTGCGTAGACTTCTTTCAGCGCGAGTAATAAGCCAAGGGCGCTGACCCAGAGAATAACGTCCGGTGCATTTTCCATGCGCGCCCACAGCGTCGGTGAGAATTGATAACCTTCAGAACCAAAGCGAAAAATTTTGATGCGGGTTGAGTCGCGAGTGCCCTGAGCGCTTTCCACATTGCTGTATGCGATAACGTTGATGCCTTGTTCAACGCCTTCGTCGTTCAAAGAGATACGCATAAAACCCTTGACCACGGCGTCCTCACTGCCGCTGCCGATAAACCGCACTGTGTCGCCCAGAGACAGATGGTTTTCACCGGCCAGATAGCGTTCCGCCCAGAGCGGGTTGTCTTCATAGGCGGAAATGGTGCCCGCACTCAGAAGCGCGCTGGTGCCCAATCTCACATCGGTGCCAAAGGTGCTGTAGCCTTCAAAGGGCAGTGTGAGTGAGCGGCTGAGATCGTCGCCCTGGGGAGGTCGACTCAAGACTACTCGCTCTCCCAATAATTTTTTGTCTTTTCCGGTGGCGGAGGTGAGTGTGCCGACATGGCCGCTTTCACCGGCTTTTAACTCTATTTTTAAACCGTCTCTCAGAGACCATTGCACAATGGTGTGGGTGCCGGTACTGAGTTCGAGTACCGGTTCTTCGTAGGTACTATTCAAGTCCAGTGGCTCGCCACTTTTGCACAGCGCTTCTGTGCCTTCATCGGCAAATAACATCTGCTCGATATCGATCTCGCAGAGGTTCAGGTCCGTCAGCAGCCAGCTATTTTGCTCGGACTGCGTTGTGGTCAGTTGCACCAGGCCGGTTTGTAAATCAGCGTGGTAGAGACGGGCGCGGGGCAGCATCAAGTAGGCGATGGAAATGGCAAATAGAAGCAGAAATCCAGCAGTGCGCACGTAGGAGCCGCGGCCGCGTTTCAGACGCTCGATGATTTGTGCATAAAGATTTCTGAACATTGGGCGTCAGCCATTAATCATAAGAGTGATCGCCGGCATCTTGCGGCCAAAGCGCAATCGCTGGATCCTTACCTGAGTTGCTCCCTGAGCGGGGAGTTGCACTGGCAAAGTACAGCTGTAGTCGAAACCGGTTTTTCGGTCGCCGGCCAATTGCTGACACTGGCCGCGTGTGACCTTGCGATCAGCACCACGGGATGCCACGAGAACGTCCGTGGCTCCCAGAGAATCAATTTTCAGAATCAGCTGAGCATCGCTGTTGTCTGGACCGTTTTGTGTGATCAGGTATTGGTCGGCACTGACGCTACCGCAGTTTCCCGGCTGCGCTTTAAGCGCAATGGAGGCATCCTTTTCAATCAATATCTGCTGGTGCTTGCTCTGCGTGTAGTCGGCCCGGATCAGATTGCCCACGGCGCTGGGCGGGATGCGATAGGTGTTGTTGGCGCTGTAGACACCGTCCTGAGAGACCACTGACAGGCAGACCGTTTGCGGCATATCGGTGGATTCAGGCAGCTGTATATAGGGACTGAATTCCTGGCTGATAATCTTGCTGGCGGGAGCAAGCATCAAGCCGGCGATGACATTGCCGGAAACGGGAACTTCGGTGCTGTAGTGTTCGTCGAACTCGCCAACCACGGATGCCAATTCTGCGCTGGTGCTGGACACTGACAATGCCACGCAACTCAAACAGAGCGCCTGACAGAAACTGCGTATGGGAATCATCGTGCTAATACCTCATTCCTTGGTGTTAACAGAGCTGCAATTCTGCCACGCTCCAATTGTCAGCGGCAAGCCGCTGATTTAATGGAGGGCATCAGGTGTGGCGCGTATATCTACTTGCATGGCTGCCTCTCTATATGAGGAAGCAAGTGAAGAATCGCTATGGTATTGCGTTGCTGTTGCCTTGTTCGTGAGGCTTTGCCGCAAAAGTGATTTTCTCTGGGAAT
>JALUYN010000035.1 GCA_027012915.1 Cellvibrionaceae bacterium | reverse complement strand
CCCAGAACCAGGTGCTGTAACTGTTGCTCTGTTGCACAACGGTGGTGGACGAGCTGCTTACTGTGGCTGGATCGGTCGCCGCATTATCGACCACCGGCACCGGGGGTTGGGCCGGAGCAGGCATCTCGATAGGAGCGGTGGCACGCTGCTCCAAACTGCGACGCAGCTGTTCAATTTCATCGCGCTGCAAGGCCACCAGTTTTTCCATATTCTGGATGTATTCGGAACCTTCGATATTCTCGATGCGGCGTTTCAACTCTTCGTTTTCGCGAACAATTCGATCTGCAGTTTCCTGAGTAATGTGGATCAGATCGCGAATTTCGGTATTGCTCTGCGGATCCTGAGCTTTCTGTTGCAGCTCTTCCCTACCAATGGTGCTGTTGCCCAGGCGCAAACGCCCCTGCAATTCTTGAGCATTGACTGGCTCGGCTGTCACCGCAGGCCCTGTTGACGGACTCTCAATTACAGCCTCGATACTGGACTGAACCTCAGTTTGATCCTTTGCCGCAGTGGCCAAACCGGCCTGAGGCAGGTTGTCTGCGGTGGGAAAACGAAGTCTGGCACCCAACATCAATTGGTTGCGATTGCCATTGAGGAATGCGTGGCCATTATTGTCGAACAGCCACTGTTCGGTGTCTTTAAGGGAGTGCTGACTGCCCAGACGCCATTGTTCGGCAATGTGCGACAGGGTGTCGCCAGATTTCACCTGATAACTGCCACCAAGGGTGCCGGAGGAAAACCCTGGCTCTGGTCGAGTCGGGGCCGCCGGGTTTGTCGGTGCTTTTTGAGCCTGATGTTTCGGACTCTGCGACACTTTTGGTGCAATCTCTGCGGCACTCACCACAGGAGGCAGATCCATCAACAGGGTGTATTCACGATAGACCTGACCACCAGTCCAGGACAGCTCCAGAAGAAAATCTATAAAGGGCTCATCAATGGGATTCTTACTGCCAACTTTGACAAAGAGGCGCCCATCCTTGGTGTAGGGTTTAATATCCAGGCGGAAATGGTTGGTGATGAGATCCAGATTCAGTTTGTCACTGGCCTCACTACTGGAGACCTGGCGCACTCTGATTTCTGAGGTGCTGTAGTCGTCACCGGAATCCAGAATTTCGATATTGGCGCTCAGCGGCTCACCGATGTAGGACTCATGTTCCAGGTTGCCCAGCCCCAATGCCTGGACCTGACTCGCCCCAAAAAATACTGCACTGGCGATAGCCGTTTTCACTGCCTGCGCCACACCATTTCGCTTGGAAAACGGGCGATGAGCCATGGTGGTTTCAACTCGATCCGTTGATGTGGTTACTGAATTCACTCCCAGCAATTCCTTGTGTTGTCTTGGTCGGCGTGGCGACCACGTCTGTCCATTAGGCTGATCGCACAATGCGCAGAATAATGGCTTTAGTGTACTCCAAAAATGAATTTTGCGCCGCTCTCATCGAGGCTGCATTGATCGCTATCAACAGCGCTGGTGGATCATCTTCTGCAGATTTTTAGCCCGTTGCTTGCGTTCGGCCTCACTGACCTTGACGTCATTGCCCTGCTTATCCACAAATACCACACGACGGCTAATTTTGCTCAGGCGATTTTTCAAATAACTGCAGTATTCCTGTTTTTTCTGCTGCTTCTTTTGATCAGCCGCCTGCTTTTGCTTTTTGTAGTGCTGTTCCTCTTCCGTGGGTTTGGCAAACAACTTCTGCAACTTTTGGCGCTCAGTGCGGCTCTCATCGATATTGGCCGGCTTCAGGCTCTCAGATATTTCCTTGGCCTTGGCTCGATCCGGCGGCGGGGTATCGCTGAAGTGCTTTTTGCCGTTTTCATCGACCCACTGGTAAACCTCCGCGGTAGCCACTGGCGCTATACAAAGTAGCAAACTCAGCAAATATCGGTTGATCATTCGAAGTCCTGTTCTCGAAACCTGTGAATTTGGCGCCGTTGTTTCTTGGTAGGACGATGCTCCGGCTGCCCTATAATACCGCGCAACACCTTGCGTTGTGCAGCTTCCGCCTGTCTTTTTTCCTGGCTCTGGGGAGTTTCGTTGTACAAGAGTATAGCCTCGGGAGCGCCGCGCCGCTTATCCGACAAAGCCACGACCTCCACCTCTTTTTCATCAAAACCCTGGCGAATGCGCAATCGCACCCCCACTTCAATCTCTTTACTGGGTTTAATGCGCTGACCGTTGCAATGTACCTTGCCGCCATCAATGGCCTGTTTGGCAATACTGCGCGTTTTAAAGAAGCGAGCGGCCCAAAGCCATTTATCAATTCGAACTTTATCCATAAATCGATTTACCGCGGAATAATTTCATCGAAGTGGTGAATCGCCGGGTACTCGGTGATATTGCGATGGTCGCGCTGACTGTCGGGCTGATGAATGCACAGCAGGTACTTGATACCAAATTCCCGAGCGCTGTCGAGAATTCGCACGGTATCGTCAATAAACAGGGTACGCTGTGGATCAAAATGCTCCTGCTGTCGCAGCTGTGTCCAGAATTCCTGAGCCTCCTTGGGCTGATTGAACTCATGGGATGAGATCACCATATGCAGCCACTGATCAATTTCGGTGATTTCCAGCTTGAGGTCCAGGCTTTGCGGGTGGGCGTTGGTGATAAGGACAAGACGCTTGCCTCGATTCTGAAGAGCCTGCAAAAACTCGCTAACAAACGGGCGAATCTGAATCTTGTGTTTAACCTCTTCTTTCAGGGCGCGAATATCCAGATCCAGCGCATCGGACCAGAATTCCAGGCAGTACCAATTGAGCGTACCTTCGTGAGCCTTGATATGGGCCTCAAGTTTGGCCATGGCCTCCTGCTCATCCACACCGTGGGTCTCGGCGTAGCGCTTGGGCAAATGGGTCAACCAAAAGTAATTGTCGTAGTGAAGATCCAATAGCGTACCGTCCATATCCAGTAGTACGGTGTCTATATCGTCCCAATTAATCACAATTGCAGCTCCTTACGTTCATCGCGTTGCATCACACGCCCCTCTCACTCTCATCCCGTTCACAGAAAACTTGGTTATACTGCCGGCTCTCTATGACATCCCATATGGAACATTTCGCGGAACGACACAGTATGCAAGACTCTCTTTTGGATTCAGTGGTGGAACTTTGCCAGCGCGCTGGTGAGGCAATTTTGCAAGTCTATCACGCCGAACAACCTCTTGAGGTGGATATCAAAGCGGATGATTCACCAGTCACCCAAGCCGATCTGGCCGCTCATCGCATACTGGCACCGGGGCTAGAGCAACTGCTGCCCGATGTCCCCGTGCTCTCTGAAGAGGGAGAGATTGCCGATTTCAGTACTCGCCAGCAGTGGCAGCGCTACTGGATTATCGATCCCCTCGACGGCACCAAGGAATTTATCGGCCGCAACGGCGAATTCACCGTAAATGTTGCACTGATTGAGCAGGGTGTCGCCACTCTGGGCGTGGTACATGTGCCCGTTTCCGGGGTCACCTATACCGGACAACAAACTGCGGATCACTCCAGCGGAGTTGCGCAAAAGCGCAGCGAGGGCAGCACCCGGGATATTCAAGTGCGCAGACTACCAGCGCCGAGCTCGGTGAGCGCTCCCATCAAAGTCGTCGCCAGCCGCAACCACAATCCACCACCGGTAGAAGCCTTGCTGCATGATCTGGAACAGCGACTGGGCCCGGTTGTCACCACCAGCATGGGCAGCTCACTAAAACTGTGCTTGGTTGCCGAAGGAGTTGCCGATTTCTACCCTCGCCTGGCACCCACCTGCGAGTGGGATACCGCCGCCGCTCAAGCGGTGGTCGAAGCCGCCGGTGGTGCAGTGCTATCCGATTCTCTGGAGCCATTGCGCTACAACACCAAAGAAAGCCTGCTGAACCCGCACTTCCATGTAATCGGCGATACCTCACAACCCTGGCGCGAATGGCTAAGCCAACCCTGAAACCCCTATATAACCAAACGTTACTGGCAGCCTATCAGGCCTCAACTAAGCTTTTTGTAAAGAGAAGAGCAAACTAAAAAAGAGGTGAGCGTATGCGCCAGCCAGCGGTAGCATTGGTGAATGTGGATACTATGAATTCCAGCCTGCTTAGAGACCGACTGTTGCAGGAGGTGACCCGGCTGGAGCGTGATCTGGAACAACTGCAGCGCAACGACCGTTCGGTAGATCGCTCAATGGAACAAACGTATCGAGAAATGATTCACTCGCGCAAAGAATTACTGGCAACCATACCTCATTAGAGCCTTTTCACAGGCCTTAAACCAGTAAAGCCTCAAGCACTAACAAGGCCTCACCCTCACGGGTGAAGCCTGTCTTTGCGAGATTGAGCCTAGGGCCTGTTAACACTAATTCTGATACTTCTGCTGGAGACTATTTTCGCTCCCAGTCAGGCGGTATGAGCGCCATTTAGTTGTTCTAAATAAGCGAATTCCAACGCAGCTGGGGGCGAAAATAGGCCCAGCCCTTCGGGTTGAGTCTCAAATCGCGCCACTCGTTGTTGCTCGTCGCTCTTTTAGAACCACTAAACTCACTTCTCGCGCCTAGATTGGCGCGATTTGAGACGCAACAGAAGCATCAGAATTAGTG
>JALUYN010000034.1 GCA_027012915.1 Cellvibrionaceae bacterium | reverse complement strand
CCGCCGGCTTTCCGCCACCAACCGGAAATTCAAAAGCAGCCATCCTGCCCAGGTAGCTCAGTTGGTAGAGCATGCGACTGAAAATCGCAGTGTCGGTGGTTCGATTCCGCCCCTGGGCACCACCATCACCAATTTGCCCCACAATCCCTTGCTTTTTTGGAAAGTGGGACAGTTGAAGATCAAGAGTGGGACAATTCTGTTCTACTTTTTGTCCCAGCCATGCGGTGCAAGTCGGGCCAATTTTTCCGCGATCCCAATTGCAATGCGCTCTTCGTCGGCGGACTTCGTGTAGTGATCTGGCTGTTTTGAACTTGACCACCCCATGACGGCCTGAAGCTCTTTGTTGGTTGCGTGTTGTTCTGCAAGAGCGGCAGCACTCGCCTTTCGTAGTCCATGGGGGGACAAGCCCTTTTTAAGGCCTGCTTGCCGGGCCCATTTTACGAATGTGTTCGAGAAACCTTCTGCGGAGTAGGTGCTGCCATTCTCTGTAACGAGAAAGGCCATGTTCCCGCACGACGAAGTCTTAATCAGTTCTTGCAGGTAGGGGGAAAGTGGGATTGAAACCGTGCGCGGGAATTTATCCTTACCCTTCGTCAGTGATTTTCTAAGAACGTTGTCCCTAACGTGCTGTGGTCCAATCTCCACGATATCCGAACGTCGGAGGCCGGTACCGTATAGCAACTCAAAAGCTAATCGAGGCTTGGTTCCTTCAGGATAGTAGGAGCGAAACAGATCGATATCCTGTTTCGACCACGCTCGGAATCCCTGTGGGTTTGTTGGAAGATATTCCACTTTTGTTGCGGGGTTCGAAGGTATCAGCTCGTCATCGAACGCTGTTTTCAAAACTTGGCGAAGGATCTTGAGCAACTCGTTGGCTGCACCTGGGCGATCTGCCATTGAGGCTATGATTTCTCGCACATGCCTTGGCGCCAGTAGCCCGTACGGTTTATCACCATGTTGATTGAGGAACTCGGTAAGCCGCCGCTCTCGGACTAATTTGGTTCTTGCGGCAAGGCGTTTGAACTGAGCAGATTTATAGTACCGATTGACTATCCACCGCATGCTGCTGCTGTCATTCGAAAGTGCCAAAACGTCGGTGTGCGAGTGACTATCGTCCTTGAACTTGGCGTACTCTTGAAAGAATTCCGCACTGCCTTCGAGGCTCTGAAATCGCCTCTTCTTCTGTCCTGGGTACCTATAATAGACTCGCAGATTGCCGTGCCGATCCCAGTCCCTACATACATACTTTAGGGTCGTCTTCATTCCGATGCTCTAGGCTATTGGTCCCAAGGATTAGGTTCTCGGGTGTTGTGCAGTTCGTCAAATGCATCGTCAATCTGCACGCGATCCCAGACCAGACGCCCGTTTATCCTCAATGGTGATGGCATCCGCCCGTCTTCCACCATTTTGTTGAACAATCCTTCAGAAACACCGATGTACGGAGCTGCCAACTTGCGACTCAAGCCCCGTGGCGCCAATACGAAAGCGTTTGTCTGCAGACTGACGGTTTCATTGCTAGTCACTTAATCGGCCCTCCGGTCCCGGGCAGATTTGCTGTCCATTGTTCCTGTGATAGTCGCCAATCGCTTTAAGACTAAATGGAGTCTGTCTAGGCCCACGCTTGATCCGAAACCGCAACCTATCGGGCCTGACATCGGTGTAGAACCTCACATATTGCTCGAGGAGGTCACCTTCAAACCCGGCGGTAAAGCCCTTGTGCATGTATCCTGAGGCCTTAGAGATGGCTTCGTCTTTGTCCTGGTCGCTTCGTAGCTTTGAAACTCGTACTTTGTTGCAGTGGTCGTCTGGGGACATGAACAGGGATCGGATTTGATGACTGCTGTGCCACTCGCCGTCCTTACTGCTGTGCCACTCGCCGTCCTTAGAGACTGCGATCAGCCCATGAAAGTGGGGTATCAGTACCTTTCTCTCATTAGCCCGTGCATCGTTTTCCAAGCTGTCATCTGCGTCTGTTTGGGTCCTGGCGTCGTCAGGAGAGAGTGCAGCTGTTGCCCGAAGGTATTCGGTCTCGTTCCACTGTTTGACCTCGATCTCAAAGCGGCCTGTTAGGCGAACAACGCTATTGCCTGACCGGGGCAGTTTTCGTCCCGAGGCTATTTTGAACTCATTGAATTCGTCAGCCGTATCTCGCGGTTTGAAGAGACTTAATCTCGGTTCGAAAAGCACTGTCGTATGGAAGATATTTTGCTTCTGGATGTCCGCAAACACCCTCTTGTTTTCTGCCTTTGCCTCGTTGGCGGCACGATCCCAGCACAAGATGCATGGAGGCCTTCTACAAGGTCGGCCGGGCCTGCAATCAAGCATTTTCTCTGCCAAAGCCCGGGCGTTCTTTGAGCCATCGATAAGGCCTTCAAGGTGCCGGATATAGTACCCCTCTCGGTACCTAGATATCTCTTCTAACTTCCGGTTGAGGTGCGATTTACACATCAGGAATCTCCACGAATTTCTTCGCAGATCCGTGTCTGTTTTTGACCGGAAATCTGATGCGGAATCGGAACAAAAATCGACCTTAAATCGTCGAGATCTGCTTCATCAAAGATGCAATATTTGTTGAAGAAACTTCCAACGTAAGGTGGTGCTTCTTTGACTGTCACGCTGTCACAAATTGGATCCCTATCCGGTAGGTAATAGGGATTAATATGTTCGAAACTAGAGCGAGAATTTTGGTCCCAGACCCAGCGGCTGATTTTTGCTCTGAGGCCGTTCTTTAGCGGGTTTTGGGCGGTACGGCCTAAGCATAGTCTGCGTGGGAGTGATCCACTTTGTGCGGTGGTGCAAGTGCGCTCACAACCACAATTTCTTCCGGATCTGTGACACCGTTCAGATATTTGAGGCAGCAGTCGAGCGGTTATTTGTGTGCGGAGAGACCTAGTCATTGTGGCTCTCCTCCCGCTCTCTTTTGGCAGTCTTTTCGCGAAGTCTTCGAACAACTTCCTGCGGCAATCCACGATGAGACTCGGTGTGATTTTTTTTGTTTCGATTTCTACATCTGCGCATGTTTCTGACAGCCGAACTGAGCTCTGCTGTGTCGATTTTTAGATAGCGAGATTGCCGTCCACTGGACCATTTTCGCCAACTCAGTTGGTCATTAGCCTTCCTGCGAACGACACCGGCATCTGCAAGATTCTGCGATATGATGTTTTGATTTTGGTTGGCCGTCAGCAACTGTGATGCGGAGCAGAGTCTGCGGAAGTCTGATACCTTGATGAAGGTACCTGTCCGGTCACTGAGTATCTGATTTGCGATGGAATTGAGTTCGGGTATTCGGCAGTTTGGATGTTGCTCGTCCGCCTGCTGAATGATTTGATCCAAGTCGAAGATCATGGTCTCGTATGGCGCAATATCTTGGCTTACCAAGCACCGCAGCCATACCTCTTCAACCTCGTAGACCGCTCTGCTCACAGCCTCTTCATCCATGGGCAACAGGCCCATCTGAGCGCAGACTCTGCCGCCTGCAGCTATTATCCCAAATTCCTCGGTGACTGTGCGAGTGGGTGAGAGTTGAGCATGCTGTCTCGCAACAAAGGCGGCATGTGCTTTTTTCTCTGCGATGAGGCTGATCTGAAGTTCTTTGCGCCTTTGAACCAGTATCTCAATCCAGCTGGACCCAATTGAGCCATACGGATCATCTGAACAAAAGCCATCGAGACTTCTTTGATCTATATGATCGAAATCTGAGCTTGGATGGCCTGAACCGCATGCTGCTTGATACAATCCATCAATGGGTATCGAGATGAATTTGTCATCCCACACCTGAGCCGGAATGTTCTTGGAGCGAGGTACTTCAAGTTTGAGTGGGCGGTGGCCAGTTGAGGCCACCGATAGGGTCCAAGGGCTTTGGGGTGTGGCGCTGCCATCATGGCGAGCGCGTGCTCTAGTGCGGCCGTTTGAAAGCGATTGTCCTATTAGCGCTGCTTCGCGAGTAGCGGTTCCAGGTAGGTCTCCAAGGCCGACAAAGGAATGGTTTCGCTGTCGGAGCAGGGCTTCGGCGCCGGTCCGGGTCAGGTTCCAGTCGCAATAGAGTTGGTTGGGATCGCCATAAACCGAGTTTCCCAGATCAATGAGCATGCGCTTTGCATTGTGGTTTTTGCCGTAGAAGTGAAACGCACGGGGGCGTTTCCCTGTCAGAGTCCAAATTGGACCTGCCAATGCTAGAAGCACTGAAAATGCTTCCAGGTGGTTTGCCCGCAACCTCTCTCGGTTCTTGTCCTTCCAGTCCTCAAGACGCTGGTTGGTAACAAAGCCAGTTTCGGCTGATTTGGCATCTACTCGGTAATCCTGAGAGCCGAACAGATTGGTCCCAAGCAAAAATACATCCCGTTTCTTCGACCAGCCTGTTTCTGTAAGTGGAAGTTGATCTGGTTGAGGTTCTGGAGACGTGGTGCCGACCGTTAGAGCATAGGGTGTGGAATTGTTGTTCTCAAAACTCTTGCTGTTTTGAGGCGTAACTAAGTCGCGGGGCCCAGTGCCTGTGTTATTATCTATCTTCCGATTTGTATTCATTTTATTTTCCTTTGAAACTTTTTAATCACCTCCAAATAGTTGATTTTAGAAAT
>JALUYN010000033.1 GCA_027012915.1 Cellvibrionaceae bacterium | reverse complement strand
TAGCCCGCTGGTATGCGGTTGCTCGGTCGTCATCATCGATGATTTCGGTGGTGGAAGGGCTGTAGTCGACGTTTATGTCGCTAATCTCTATGCCTGCTCCAATGAAGGGCGTTACAGGTCAGCCGAGATTAAAATCGTAGTAAGTGTTGATCCTCCGCGTCTCCATATCGATACCGCCTTCGGCGTTGGCAGCAAGATCGACAGTAATGACGCCGAGGTCTACGAAATTCCCTGTGGTCAGTGCGCCAGAGTCAAGGGCCTCCCGTGCGATGCCAACTGCGCTTGCGCCTTTGTACTCGTCAATCTCCGGTGAGCTTCTGGAATAGGGCAGCTCTACACGCCATTGGTTGCATCGCTTGCCCAGGACTATGGACTAGCTGTCGCCTTCGTCAAAGATGCTGTAGTCACGTGACGAGTAGAGGTTTTGCCCGGATGGTTGTCGGCATGGGTTGTGGCAGCGGTGGCACATGCGCTGATGATTTTTTTGCATGTAGCATTGTTTTTCTCTGCAGTTTCTAGGTTAGCTCTGAAGTGATGCAGGGTGGTGGTTTTGTGTGTTGCGATCAAAAAGGCTGGGACATGTTCGGGTGAAGTATTTTTGGCGTAGCTGGTCAGCTATTTGTGTAAGAGATAAAATTGGCGCTTGTTGGCAAGTGTTTATTTATGGTTGTGACATAGCGCGTCGTGCGCCGGTAAAAGAGTGATAGATGACAGTTAGAGAAGGTTTGCAGAGTAGTCGGCGTGTGGTTGTCAAAATTGGCAGTGCGCTATTAACCAACGATGGCAGGGGTTTGGATCTTGATGCTATTGCCAGTTGGGTGGAGCAGATGGCGGCTCTAAAGCAGGCTGGCATGGAGGTCGTGTTGGTGTCTTCCGGTGCGGTTGCTGCTGGACTGAGTCGATTGGGGTGGGAGCGCCGGCCCGAGTCTTTGCATGAGCTCCAGGCGGCGGCTGCCGTTGGTCAGACCAGCTTGGTCAGGGCCTATGAGCAGTTTTTTGAGCGCGATAGTATTTTTACGGCGCAAGTGCTGCTCGATCACGATGACTTGTCTAATCGCGAAAGATATCTCAATGCCCGTTCCACTCTGCGCACGTTGATGGGGATGGGGGTAGTCCCCATTATCAATGAAAATGATACGGTCGTTACGGATGAAATCCGCTTTGGTGATAACGATACCCTGGGCGCGCTGGTGGCGAACCTGGTTGAGGCTGACGTGCTGATTATTCTTACCGACCAGGATGGCATGTATACGGCAGATCCTCGCTCTAACCCGGATGCGGAGCTGATTCTTGAGGCGGCGGCAGATGATGTGTCGCTGGATGCAAAGGCTGGTGGAGGTGGTGCGCTTGGCCGTGGTGGTATGGCGACCAAGGTAAGGGCTGCGCGACTTGCCTCTCGCTCAGGTGCTCACACCTTAATTGTTGGTGGAAGAATAGAGCGCGCGATTTTGCGTCTTTTTGCTGGTGAGCCTTTGGGGACGTTGCTGACTGCGAGCCAGAAACCCGAGGCCGCGCGCAAGCGCTGGTTGGCGGGGCACCTGCAAATGCGTGGTCAATTGACGTTGGATGAAGGTGCAGTGCGGGTGTTGCGGCAGAAGGGTAGGAGCCTTTTGGCGGTCGGTGTTGTGGCTGTCTCCGGGCGTTTCAGTCGTGGCGATATGGTTGTCTGCGTGGATCGAGAGGGGGCTGAAGTGGCTCGCGGCTTGGTCAATTATGACGTGCGTGATGCCAGCAAGATTATTGGAAAATCAAGCGATGAGTTTGAGGCTTTGTTGGGCTACAAGGATGATGAAGAGCTAATTCATCGCGATAACTTGGTGGTCAGTTGATGGTTCTGGAGAAAAATTGAATATGAGCATATTTAAATCGCACCTGGATGCCATGTCCGCCTATGTGCCGCCGCTGGAAGGGCGAGATCCTGTGCAATATACGCTGCTGGATTTTAATGAGCGCACAGTGCCGGTGGCTGACCATATCCGAGAGGCGCTGTCCGCGTTCGTTGATAGCGGTAGACTGCAAATGTATCCGAGCTACGGCGATATCGCACAGCGTATTGCCGAATACGCCGGTGTGCTTGATGGTCAGGTAATGATTACCAATGGTTCTGATCATGGAATTGAATTGATTATTCGTTCGGCGTGTGAGCCGGGTGATGAAATTATTATTCCTGCGCCCAGTTTTGCTATGTATGGTCAGGTGGCTGGTGTTGAAAATCTGGTAGTCGTAGAGCCTCAATACAGCTTCGAGGATGGTTATCCTGTAGAGCAGGTAATTGCTTCGGTGACTGATAAAACTCGTGTGGTGGTGGTTTGTAATCCCAATAACCCGTCCGGTACCTTGGTATCCGCTGAGGATGTTGTTCGTATTGCCAAAGCGGCACCGCGGGCGGCCATATTGGTGGATGAGTGTTATTTTGAATACAGTGGTGTGACTGTTGCGGCGCACCTCAATGAGTGCCCCAATCTTGTAATAACCAGAACATTCTCGAAGACCTGGGGGCTGCCCTCGATTCGGTTTGGTTATATTTTGAGTGCGGCCGAGAATATTCAGACCTTGCTGAATGTACGTGGTCCGTACGATATTAATCAGTTTGCGGTTGTGGCGGTTTCTGCTGCTTTGGAAAAGCCCGATTTATCTATGGCTTACGTCGAGGAGGTCATGACTCAGTCGAAGCCGATGATGGAAGCGTTTCTGAATGAGCATGGGCTCCGTTTCTGGCCGAGTGCGGCAAATTATCTTTGGGTGTTCCCTGAGGATCCAGTATTGTGGTGTGAAACTCTGGAGAAATCCCACATTCTGGTGAGGCCTAAGGCGGATCTGGATGGTCGGCAGGGGGTTAGGATTACGCTGGGGACTCGCGAGCAAACGGAGCGGTTGTTGTGGGTTCTTGAGGGGCTTGTTTAGCAAGGTTGTTGCTGGAGACGCGGTTCAATTTTTTGGGTGTGGCGTGTGAGCTTCGGCTGTATTCTTTGCCGGGGCCTGCGTGCATGGGGGCTCTTGGTGAAGAGTTTGTCGCAGAGAGATGAGCTTGCTTTGAAATAGTGTTGCGCGTGCAAATTTCAGGCATAAAAAAACCGGCATAAGCCGGTCTTTTTACGCTTTGAGCTGCTGATTAAGCGGCCAGAGCTTTGATCTGAGCGTTCAGACGGCTCTTGTGGCGAGCGGCTTTATTCTTGTGAATAATGCCTTTGTCTGCAATGCGATCAATTACGGGTACTGCAGCCTTGAATGCTTCTTGAGCGGCTGCTGCGTCACCTGCTTCAATAGCGGCAACTACTTTTTTGATGTAGGTGCGCACCATGGAGCGCAGGCTGGCGTTGTGCTTGCGGGCCTTTTCATTTTGGCGCGCACGTTTTTTTGCTTGAGGTGAATTGGCCACCGTTGTGCTCCTGTATCTCGATATATCTGAGTATTCTGTGTCGGACGAATATGGCCGATTTACAAAGGGCCAGATTCAAGGACGCGACATTATGCCGTTTTGGCTTTGAATGTCAACCAAAATATGGTCCCGACCTCGAGGGGGGTTATGCCGCGTCTATTCTTGCTACCTTGTCGTCGGAAGTGTCAGCGTCCTCGGCTTCCTCCAGAAGTAATTCAGGTTTTCCCTTGCAGGCTTTGGCGAGAGCGTCGCGGCGTTTTGCCAGCAGCAGGCCTATGGCTTCACTGGTAGCGTCGTCAATATCGACTTCGCGTTCAATTAAGCAGGTGATGTTGGCCGCTAATTCCAGCATCTTGTCGTGTTCTTCAGCGTCTTTTTTGTTTTCAAACATGCTTCCGTCTCTGTCACATTTCCACACGGCGATAACAGCCATAGCTCTTCTCCTGGGGTGATATTGGGTTTGCTGTATGTATATACAGTATTTTCCCTGGGCTTTACTGTCAAGTTTTTTGGCGTTGCTCCGAGTGTTAAATCTTCAGTGGATGCAACAGGCGCTGAGGTAATCTGTTGTCATTGAGTTCGTAAAGGAAATGGACGTTTTCGCTGAGGTTATTCAGGCAACTTTCGGTCAGTCGTTGGTAGTGCTGGATAAATCGAAGGATTTCCGCTTCGTCCATGATGTGAGTGTCTTGCGTCTGGGTATTTTTCGCCGCGAGTTTTTGTTCTTGCTCCAGCCGCCATTGGAATACGTTGTTGAATGACGGTGCCTTGAGCATGATCCAGAGGTCGAACTGCTCGAAGATGGGTTGATAATGTTCTTGCAACTGCTGGTTTACGTAGCGCCGCCATACGCCGTCAGGATCTTCCTGGCGCTCGAGATTGTTGCGGGGCTCGGTAAGCTGTCGGTCTGACTCTGGTGGGGCTCCCATGCACCAGCCTTCGAGAATAATCACATCCAACGGCAGTGGAGTCTCGCTCCACTCCTGTTTTGGTCTGCGGTCATCCATGGATTTATCAAAGCGTGGGATGTGGCAGTTGCCCCGCGTTTGATGGAGCTCGTTCAGTGACTTGTTAAGAAGTTGAGTGTCATGAGTCCCCGGAACACCGCGGGTTTGCAGTAGCGGGTGAATGTCGGTACTCAGTTGCTGTCGCTCTTGTTGTGTCAGATAAAAGTCGTCAATAGAAAGGATGGCCGCAGAA
>JALUYN010000032.1 GCA_027012915.1 Cellvibrionaceae bacterium | reverse complement strand
GAGCAACTGAGTACGGGGGTCGTCAATGCCATAAAGGTGTGTGGCGACAAAGCAGCGACTATCTTCAACTAATCTGTTGAGATTATCATGCTCAACGTCACCTTTCTTTCTGGCGGCCTGTGCAGATTTCGAAACAGCAGCTCCTTTTTCTTGGAGCTCTAAATAATGTGGGCAAAAGGCTGCTCTTCCCACATTGCTTGCCGATACATGATCCTTTTTCTTAAATCGAGACATAGTGGTCAAGGCCTCCCCCGTTTCGATGGATTAATGGATGCTATATAGCTGCGGATTTTTGTAACTGTGAACACAGATTTTTGTGAAGCGTGAACACCTGCACCCTTCCTTCTCGCAGGCTCGGCAATTTAACCTGAAGCGTTCACGCTTGGTCAACTTCTGCCTGCTTTTTGCGCATGGACTCCCCTTGGATTTGTAGTTTAGTGGCGTTGTGAAGCAGACGATCCAGAATGGCGTCAGCCAATGTCGGATCGCCTATGGCTTCATGCCAATGCGCCACAGGAAGCTGGCTGGTGATGAGCGTTGCCCCTCGACCATGCCGGTCTTCCATAATCTCCAACAAGTCATTGCGCTGCTGTTGTGTCAGTACATCCAGACCCCAGTCATCAATGATGAGCAGCTGAGTTTTGGCCAGCTGAGCCAGTAGTTTACCGAAGCTGCCGTCACCGTGAGCAACGGTCAGCGCTTCGAACAGACGACTGGAACGGAAGTAACGGACGGAGATTCCGTGCTCACAGGCCGTTCGACCAAGAGCACACGCCAGGAAGGTTTTGCCCGTGCCCGTCGCACCTTCGATCAGAAGATTGCGGTGATGACCGATCCAGTCGAGTTGCAGCAGCTGCGCAAGGGTGTCTTTGTGCAGTCCTCGACGAGCACGGTAATCGATGTCTGCCGGATGTGCGTTCAGCCGCAGCTTGGCTTGCTTCAGTAGTCGGGCTATTTTGCGATTATCTCGGCTGGTTGATTCGCTATTTACAAGCAAGCTCAGGCGTTCGAAGAAGCTCAACTCTTCATAGGTGATGGGTTGATCCAGCTGCATTGAGAGCGCTTCAGCCATGCCGGTGAGGCGCAGACTGTGCAGTTGTTGCAGTGTGGTTTGAGGATTCATAACGTATTCCTTTGGGATTGTGGATGTTGGACTCAGTGGTAGTAATCACTGCCGCGCACGTTGTCGTGCATCAGGGGTAATGTGCTCTTAGGTTCAGCTTCGGAGCTGTCGATCGGTACTTTGTCCATGCTGTTGCTAAGGATCGAAGCAATGTTTTTGTAGTGCATGCCCCCGATATGCGTGGCCCGATGACAAGCCGCTTCAAGACGATCTTTGCCGTATTTCTTACTGAGATTCAGAAGACCCAGACAGGCCCGATACCCGTGCTCTGGATGCCTCCTGCTTTCGAGCTGATGCTGGATAACCACCTGGGTGTGCTCACCGATGCTGGCCGCCCAGCTCAAGAAGCGCTGCGGCGACCATTCCTGATGTTTGAGGTGAGCTTTTGCCATGTGTTTTGGATCGCTGGTATGGCCTCCTGCCCGATGTGACCGGGGATGAACGGCTACCTGCTGCCCCTGATGGAAGATCGCCAGCATCGTATCTCCTGCATGCACCATCACTTCCTCCTTCACCAGCTGGTAAGGCACCGAGTAGTAATGGCGGTCATATTCAACGTGGTAGTCCAGGTGAACACGAGCCTTCTTAACGTGTCGATATTCATAGGCGGTAGCAGGGAGAGGTTTCAGTACCGGCTGATCCAGTTGTTCAAACTGACTGAGGCGAGAACCGGGACGCTTTTTAAAGGGGCGACGGTTCAGGTCATCCAGCAGCAATCTGATGGCCTGATTCAGCGACACCAAGGTATAGAACGCCTGCTTTCTCAAGCGCATCATGATCCAGCGCTCAACCACCTGAACCCCCACCTCCGCCTTGGATTTATCCTTGGGCTTGTAGGGACGAGCTGGAACCACCGCGACGCCGTAATGTTCAGCCATTTGCTGGTAAGTGGGATTGAGATCCGGGTCGTAACGGCAGGCTTTGCTGACAGCACTTTTCAGATTGTCGGGAACCACCACCTCCGGTAAACCACCATAAAATTCAAAGGCCCGAACATGGGAACCCACCCAGTCCGGTAGCGCTTGTGACCAGGTGGCTTCAGCATAGGTGTACGAACTGGCGCCCAGAACAGCAACGAACACCTGCGCCTGACGGATTTCACCGGTATCCGGATTGATAACGGGCATGGTCGGCCCGCAGTAATCCACAAACAGCTTCTCACCAACCCGGTGTTGTTGTCGCATGGAGAGCTTCTGTCTATTCCTCCAGCGTTTGAACAGCACCGTAAAGCGCGAGTAGCTGTAGTGGTTGTCAGGATTTTCTTGAGCGTATTCCTCCCACAGCAACTGGCGTGTCATGCCTTTTTGTTTCAGCTCCTGCTCTATCGCCACAAAGTCAGGTTCCATCACCTCGGGCGAGGCTTTTCGGGTTCGCCTCGGCTGCAACCGGGATTCCAGCTCCTTATCGCTCATGTCTTCAGGCAGTGGCCATCCGAGGCCAGCCGCCTCAGCCCTTTGCAGATATTTTGAGATGACGCCGATGGATAAGCTCAGGCACAAAGCGATTTGCCGCAGGGATAGCTGCGCCTCGTACTTGAGGCGGAGGATTTCTTTCAGTTTGATCATAGTGACCCTCTTGGTAGTCATGGGTGCTCCCTGTGGCTGATAAATAGGCAAAGGGAGCGGAGGTTACGGACATGGCCGCAGCCTGCAAGAGGGGAAAAAAGAGAGATGCTTCTCTATGTCAGAAAAATTTTGCTTACCGTGAACACCGAATTTTGCGTGAGGGCAAAAGTGTTCACGGTTAAACAAAATTCAGTGTTCACAGTTGAGAAAATTTGGTGTTCACGCTTGGGGAAAATAGGTGTTCACGGGAGGCAAAAATACGCAATAGCCGTCAACCGCAACTTTAGTACTATCATCTTTGTATAAACTAGCAACCGGTGCGCTAGTAGATTTTGAACAGAAATAGATGATATTGACCAGCTCGTTGCCATAACTGGTGATATCCGTTATGCACCTGGTTAAGGCTGAGCGAATTGTATAATCCATATTGAAGGAGTAGTCATCGCTAAGCCTTGGATTGGCTGCAATGTTTAAAATGGCTTGGCCATTTGACTCTAATCTTTTGTCCACGAGAGAGAAAAATTCGTAGGTAGACGTATGCATAGGGATGGTCGCGGCATTGGAATATAGGTCCACAACGATTACATCCCACTTCCTTTTGTCAGTAAGCAAGAAATTCCGTGCATCATGGGCAATGAACTGACCATTTATTGGCCTATTCAGGAAGTGCTCTTCAGCAACAAGTTTAATCTCAGGATCAATATCAACGTAGGTAAATTTAGCACCTTGGGTTTTTTCAGCTGAAAGAGTAAATCCTCCCGCCCCCAATACCAGGATGTTCTTGCCTTTCACATCACCAGAAAATAGCCCTTCTTTGATACTTTCAATATAGGGCCACCCTTTACTGCTGGTTTTTCCAAGGAATGAAGCGCTGCTGCGATTTATTACTAGGCGTTTTCCGTCTTTGTTATCGGAGACATAGAAGTTTGAATATGGAGTTGTTGTCTCGAATATATGATCTGGTATTTTCACGTTAAGAAAATATGTGACCACCATGGTAATCACGGTAAAAATAACAGGGTACTTTGCTTGTGGTGAGCGCCTGTCTAAAAGGAAAACAAGGCAAAAAGCCAGAATCAAACAGTTGATGAAAATTGAGTAGCCTACTCCCAAGAAATACATCATGAGAAGGGAGGTTATTAGGCATCCAAGTACATTGCCTATAGTGCTTAAAGCAGTTGCGTTTCCTGTGGCCTGGCTCTTGGACGTGTCCTTGTTGGATGTATGTAGCAGCAGAGGCACGGTCTGCCCCAGAAAGAAAACCAGTGGCGACATAACCAGAAGGCTGAAAACAAAGAGGTGGATAAGAGGGTTGTTTAGAATCGGTACCGCTAGAGTTAATTCCGTGATAGACAGGAAAAAGAAGCTTACGAAGCTATACGAAAGGCCAATGCCGAACAAGGCTATGCTGCATATAAGATTAGTAGTTAGAGCTCTGGTGTAACGCTCTGGTCGTTGTTGGCCGCCCCAGTAGTATCCGAGAGCTAGCGCGGCCAGAAAGCAGCTTATGATAATGGATGTGGTGAGGACTGAGCTTCCAACAAAGGGAACAGTTTGGCGAATTGTGATCATTTGCAGGCCGCTGCTGGCTAGACCTTCAAGCAACAGGATCAGCGCTGCTTTACGCTTGGTTATCATATGAAAAACCACTAAATAAATAATTTTGACCCTTAACAGTACAGTGATGGAGATATATTTACCCCAGGAAAAGGGTCAGACTGGCAATACCTAATAATTAGTCTTGAAAGAGCGAATGGGTTAGGTTAACTTTAAAGCGTGCCATAGGTGGCATATCAAGATACCCACCTGAGCCAAGAGACGGTATCGGACCGAAAGGTTTGGCTCACACTTCACAGTTTCATGCCTTAATATTGCCCAGCAATTGCTCGGC
>JALUYN010000031.1 GCA_027012915.1 Cellvibrionaceae bacterium | reverse complement strand
TGAGGGCGTGGAAACGCAGGAGCAGCTGGATATTCTCGACCAGTTTGGATGCCACTACTACCAGGGTTACTTCTTTTCCAAACCGGTGGCTAAAGACGATTTTATTGCGCTTTTGGAGACGGATTCGGTGGGCTCCAGCGTCGCTGGAAGCTAAGGTTGGATTAACAATTAAACAATTTTGCCAGCAGTACTGGTACCGCGGTTTCCACACGCAATATTCGCTCGCCCAAATGAACTGGCTGGCAGCCTGCCTCGGATAATTTCTCAACCTCATAGGGAATAAAACCTCCTTCCGGGCCAATAACGAGAACCGTATCCTCATCCGAGGGCGGCGGGCAGGGAGTGGCTGTGTAGGGATGTGCAACGAGTGCTCGTCGATTCTGGCACAAACCTGGAAGCTCATCCTCCACAAAGGGTTTAAAGCGCTTGCGGATTTCCACCTTCGGCAGAACGGTATCTCCGCCCTGTTCCAGGCCCAATAGCAGGTGTTTGTGTATTTCATCCGCGGACAAAAGCGGGCTTTGCCAATAACTCTTTTCTACCCGGTAACTGTTCAGAAAAATCAGTTCTTTGACCCCCATGGTGGCGATCGTCTGAAGCGTGCGCTTCAGCATTTTGGGGCGTGGCAGGGCCATGATCAACGTTAACGGCAAAGGCTTCGGGGGGCGACGTTGCAACTCTACTTCGAGACTCAGGCTTTGATTGGAGATATCCAAAATAGTGGCAGTACCCAGGTCACCATTAAGCATTCCAACCTTGACGCTGTCGCCAACCATGGATTGATTTACCTGAAGCAGGTGCTGGGCACGATGGTCGTCGATATGCGCATGGTTATCATCGATCATGTCACGGGCGTTGAGTAGTAGCAGATTCATACAGTGTGTTTGATTGGTTTGCCATGGTCGGGGGCTCGAGGGGCGGCTATTATAGCTGTCAGGTACTGGACACAGGAAGCCACCATAATGACAGAACTGAATACCGATGCACTTTGGATGCCTTTCACTGCTAACCGCGCTTATAAACAGGCTCCCCGACTGGTTAAGTCAGCTCGAGGTGTAATGCTTTACACCGATGACGGGCGTGAGGTTATCGACGGTACCGCGGGCCTGTGGTGTGTCAACGCCGGGCACTGTCGCCCTGAAATTGCCGCGGCTGTGAATCAGCAGTTGCAAACACTGGATTACACTTCGGTGTTTAATTTTGGGCACGAGCTGGAATTTGAATACGCCAACCGCCTGATCGAGTACACACCGGAAGGGCTCAATCACGTTTTCTTCGGTAACTCTGGCAGCGAAGCGGTTGATACGGCATTGAAACTGGCGATGCAGTATTGGAGTGTACGTGGCCAAGGGCAGCGCAAACGATTTATTTCCCGGCAGAAGGGTTATCACGGTGTCAATTTTGGCGGCGTTTCCATGAGCGGTCTTACGCCTAATCACTCTACTTTTGGCCAGTGGCTAATGGTCGATCATCTGCGTCATACTCTGGATATCGAGCGCAATGCCTTCAGTAAAGGCTTGCCTGATGCCGGGCTCGAGTGGGCGGAGGAGCTGGATGAGTTACTTTCTTTTCACGGCGCCGAAACCGTGGCCGCAGTGATCGTCGAACCGATTGCTGGTGCTGGGGGAGTAATTCTTCCTCCGAAGGGTTATCTCAAACGCCTCAGGGAAATATGCGATCAGCATGATGTGTTGTTGATTTTCGATGAGGTTATCTGCGGTTGGGGCAGAACCGGCAGCGCTTTTGCCTCTATCGAGTTCGATGTGATTCCGGATATGATCACTTCCGCCAAAGGGATCACCAATGCCTCCGTGCCGCTCTCGGCGGTGTTTATTCACGAGCGCATATACCAAACCAGTATGGAAAACTCGGCGACTCCCGTTGAGTTCTTTCATGGCTACACCTATTCCTGCCACCCGGTGGCCTGTGCCGCGGGGATGGCAACACTGGATATATACGACACTGAGGGCTTGCTAACGCGAGCTAAGACCAACGGCGATATAGGTCACTATTGGCAAGAGGGCTTGCACAGTTTGAAATCTCTGAGCAACGTGGTTGATGTGCGTAACTACGGACTGATGGCAGCAGTAGAGTTGGGTGCGGTTGCGGGACGTGTTGGCACCCTTGGCCCGGCCGCTATGGCTGAATTGTGGCAGCAGGGTGTTATGGTTCGGGGTATTGGCGATGCCATTGCCATGTCGCCGCCGTTGATCATTGAGAAACCGCAGATTGATCGCATCGTAAGCACGTTGAGCGACGTTTTGCCGGGTATTGGGTAGAATGGCGTCCCCGAGACGATTCGAACGTCCGACCTAGCGCTTAGGAGGCGCTTGCTCTATCCAGCTGAGCTACGGGGACCCGCTGCCCTGAATGGGCGCTGAGCATTGTACCAATCCGTCAACGAGTATCCAGAGGCGATACGAATTAATTTGCGCCTGGTCCGAGGAACCTTTTTCAACTGCAATCATCTGTAATTGCTGTACCTTGCAAAAATAACCTGAGCCCTATGAGAGACACTGAACCACTCCTGAGATGCACCGATTTTCCCGCTATACAACGCCAGACCTTGGAGATTCTCCAGGTCAATCTGGGGTACCTGTGTAATTTGAGCTGCACCCATTGTCATGTGAATGCCGGTCCAAAACGCACCGAACTGATGTCTGCTGAAACAGTCGATACCGTGATTGAGTTTATTCGACATCGCGGCATACGCCTGCTGGATTTAACCGGCGGAGCTCCGGAAATGAATCCCCATTTCAGACGCTTGGTAAGCGCCGCACGAGCCCTTGGCTGTGAGGTCATCGATCGCTGTAATCTGACGATTCTGCTGGAGCCAGGTTATGAAGATCTGGCGGAATTCCTGGCGGACAATAAGGTGCATGTTGTGGCCTCATTGCCTTGCTATGAAGAAGCCAACGTTAATGAGCAGCGTGGCAAGGGCGTCTATCAGTCGTCGATAGAGGCGCTGCAGAAGCTCAATAGTCTGGGGTATGGCGGCGATCCGGAGCTGGTGCTGGATTTGGTTTATAACCCAAATGGGGCTTTCTTACCTCCCGCACAGCAGATGTTACAAGCGGACTATCAGTCCCGCCTAAAACAGGATCACGGTGTGGTTTTCAATGATCTGCTCACTATAACCAATATGCCCATCAGTCGATTTGGTAGTGTGTTACTGGCTCACGGGGAGTTCGATGATTATCTGCGTTTGCTAAAAGACAACTTTTCAGAAGACAACCTCGCCGCAGTGATGTGCAAACAATTACTCAGTGTGGACTGGCAGGGCAGAGTGTTTGATTGCGACTTTAATCAAATGCTGGATTGGCCCAGTCGTTTGCAGCGAGACAGTATTGCCAGTGATCGTCGCTACCATTATTTGCGTGATCTAATGGAGGTGGCACTCGAGGAGCAACCCATCGTAATTGGAGAGCACTGTTACGGTTGTACCGCCGGTCAGGGCAGTAGCTGCGGCGGAGCGCTTGATTCGTGAGAGTAAGTGCTATTGTTCCCGCTTTAAACGAAGCCATGACTATCGAGCGAACATTGAAATCGCTGCAAGCGATACGTTCGGAGGGCGGTGAGATTATTGTGGTTGATGGTGGCAGTGAAGATGAAACATCAAAACTGGCAGCCGCTTGGGCTGACAAAGTTATCCGTTCATCAAAAGGTCGTGCTCGTCAGATGAACGCAGGTGCTGCAGTTGCCTCCGGCGATCTGCTGTTCTTTGTTCATGCCGATACGCTGTTTTCTCAAACTCTGACTAACGACTTGATCGACCGCGTCAGTGTAAAACAGAGCTGGGGTTTTTTTCCCGTGATTTTATCCGGGCAACACTGGTTGTTTCGTGTAATAGAGAGAATGATGAACTGGCGTTCGCGTCTCACCTCAGTTGCAACTGGGGATCAGGCCATATTTGTATCGCGTGCGCTGTGGCAGGAGCTGGGCGGGTATGCAGATATTCCTTTGATGGAAGACATTGAATTCAGCAAGCGATTGCGCAAGCGAGCGGCTCCTCAAGTGATGCCCAGACCAATCACAACGTCCAGTCGGCGTTGGGAAGAATACGGTATCGCGAAAACGATCGTGTTGATGTGGCGCCTGCGTTGGAAGTATTACCGAGGAATTGATCCCCGGGAATTGAAAAGGGAGTACTCGTGACGATTGAGGCCGTAGATGGGGAGAGTTCAGTCTGTGTGGTGCAGTTTGCCAAGGTTCCTAAACTGGGATACGTAAAGACCCGGACCACGCCCGCATTGACCCTGGAGCAAGCATTAAAGCTGCACCAGCGCCTGATGGGGTTCACCCACAAGCAATTGTCATCGGGTCAATGGGACTATTACTTGTGGCTGAGTGAACCCGGTTACGATCAGGATGTAGTGACACTTGGAGTTGAATCAGAGAGCATTGGCTATCAGTCAGGTAGTGACCTTGGTGAACGCATGTATCAGTGTTTTCAGCAGTTGTTACAGCACTACCAATGCGTTGTTCTGGTAGGAAGTGATTGCCCCTATCTCAATGAAGAACACATCGCTGAAGTAGTCAAAGCGTTGCAAAACACAACTTGTGTACTGACTCCCGCGGACGATGGCGGATAC
>JALUYN010000030.1 GCA_027012915.1 Cellvibrionaceae bacterium | reverse complement strand
AGCGTTCAAGCGGTTATCCAAGCGCTGATGTCCCCAGAAAGTCGCCCACAGAGCCGCAAATAGAGCCAACATTGCGAAACCCCAAAGCTGGCGAAACCTGGCAAGCACAGGCACGAGCCGGCCAAGTGCACCCAAAACACCACAGGCAATCAAGGCAGATAGCAGCAGCGATGGTGAAGGCAGAACCGGCAATGCACTGATCATTGCCACAGCAGCTACTACCACGACACAGGCCAGCACGGCTTCGCCCTCACTAGTGAATTAATTGGCAATAGTCCGGCATAATGTCCATAACGGGCATAGCGAGGTCGTATGAAACATCTGTTGATTCTATATCACACGCAATCGGGGAATACCGGGCAACTGGTGCAAGCCGCCCTGCGCGGAGCTCAAACGGAAACGGACGTAGATACGCGCCTGATCATGGCAAAAGACGGCGATCTGGAGGATTTGCTATGGTCAGATGCCATTATCTTCGGGACGCCAGAGAATTTTGGCTATATGAGCGGGGCTCTGAAAGACTTCTACGACCGAACGTTCTACCCCGCGGAGCCGTATCAACTCAATCGCCCCTACGCCCTTCTAATCTCAGCCGGCAACGATGGCACCGGCGCAGTCCGCGAGTGTGACCGGATACTCAAGGGCTATCCTATGAAGAAGGCGGCGGAACCCTATATCGCACGCAAGGAAATCACACAGGAGCATCTGGACAAGGCCTTTGAACTGGGACAAATGATGGCCACCGGGCTGGCCATGGGCATATTTTGACAGCGATCAGACCCACTGAAACAGGCCCTAGAACAAATCCACGTCTCCGGTCTCCATAGACTCCTGCCCCTCGGTCACCGCAATGTGCTTGAAGTGGCGCAGCTCACCGAGCAGACGATCGAAGCGCTCGTGATTCAGATCTTCGGTGGTGCAGTAGTCCACAGACTCCTTCATTAAGGAGCGAATCACTGCAAAGCGATCCACCAGCTGCTGTAACTGCTGAATGGAGATATCCTCAAACTGCAACTGCACGATGCTCTGGCCAATCATATTGTCGATTTCCGATGCGACCTGTGAAACTTCTTCAGAGCTTTGACTGGCATTATCCGCCAAACCTTCAACCTCTTTCCACATATCGGAAATTTTCATCTGCGCTTCGGCCTGAGCACTGACATCAAAATTGGTGACGGTATCGACACTCCCTTTGATCGCCTCAATATCACCCGACAACTGAGTGATGCAGTTGCGAATTTCCTCGCTGAATTCCTCGGTACGACGCGACAGGTTGCGAACTTCGTCAGCCACCACGGCAAACCCCCTACCCGCCTCGCCAGCACGAGCCGCTTCAATTGCGGCATTTAAAGCCAGCAGATTAGTCTGTGCGTTGATATTGACGATATCCGTCAGCAATCCCTCTACCGTACCAATAACGGTCAACATAGAGGCGAAACGCTCGCTGGATTCGCGGCTGGCCGTATATATTTCCTCAAGCGCCTGCAACAGAGTTGCCACGACTTTCTCGGACTCATCGGAATAGGAACGCTCAGCCCCTGTTTCATCCTGGTGGTGCGCCAGTTGCAGCAACTTGCCAACAAGATCTCCCAACATGCCTTGCTGACTTTCTGAGGCATCGCGCAAGCCGGTCAAACTGTCATTGAGCTTGGCGCTGGCGTTACTGACTACGCTCTTGACGTGATTAATATCATCCAGGGTTTCGTTGATTTGCACATAGGTTACGCCAAAGACATTACTGAGGTATTCAAGATCAGACTCCACTCCCTGCTGTTTCTCGAGACATTCTGAGCTGTCGTCAGTCGCCACATCCCGGGATCGTTCGTGAATCGCCAGTGCGGCCAGCCCCAAAATCAACGCAATAATCGCGACCATGGCACTTCCCTGCCACACCGCCAGTAATGCTACCACCCAGCAAACGACCTGGGCCGCCACCCATACTTTTGGCTCTATCTGTCCTTTGAGCGAAGCCAGCATATAAGAGTCCTTTTTACAAATACCTTACTCAGAGTAGCTAAAAATGGCTTGGACGCCACCTTCACACTACGCCACTCCGGAAGTCTCGCACGCGAGATTCCATTATCTACCGTATCGACCAGCGCCCGAAAATAATTACCCGGCGACAGATGTGGTTATGTGATCATTTTCAGATGCAGTATGATGACTCACCAGAATCAGCGATTCGCAAAATTCTCTCCCACAACTGTCCGCAGCTATTACTTAAATAACCAGCCATGGCAACAATCGGCACGCATTACATTCACACAGCCCTGGGCGGGGCCAAAGCCAAAGGCCTGGACCCGAGAGCACTACTGCGCAAATCCCGCATACCGGAAAAACCGCTGTCCGATCCCAAAGCTCGTATACCAGTGCATTTGGTGGCGCGACTATACGACCTAATAGGTAAGGAACTCAATGATGAATTTATGGGTTTTACGGAAAAGCCCTGCAAGGTGGGAACCTTCGATTTAATGGCCGAATGGGTCTCTTACGGAGAAACTCTGGAGGACCTACTGACGCGCGGCATACGCTTCTACAACCAGATCACCGATGAAATCCAGATGTCGCTTACCTACGAGGGTGACCGCGTCTATTTCACCAGTGAGTTTCGCCGCCAGGAGCTGGATTTCGAGCACTTCTTTATTGAGTACTGGCACGTGATCTGGCATCGATTCGCCAGCTGGTATATCGGCCGCCCCATTAAACTACTGGCCACCTACATCAACTACACTCCCCTGGACAGCGAAGAGTTTCTGCTACTCTACCGCTGCCCAACCTACACCAAGAGTAAATTCAACCGCCTGGTGTTTCACCGCAGCTACCTTGAACTGCCTCTGATCAAGACACGCCGCGAACTGGAGGTATTTCTGCACCGGGCGCCGATTGATATGCTCACCATTCCCGGGGAAGACACTAGCCTGACGGCAAGAATTAATCAGATGTTGTCTCAGAAAGCCGGCGACGGACTGTCCCTCCCTACCTCCGACGTACTGTCGCAGCAACTGGATATCAGCGAGCAAACCCTGCGACGCCGCCTTTCAGAAGAAGGTACCAGTTACCAGCAGATCAAGAATAACCTACGCAATGATCTGGCCATCAAACTACTCTCCAACCGCGCACTCAGCATCGCCGAAGTGGCAGAGAAAATGGATTTTAGCGAACCCCGAGTGTTTACTCGTGCGTTCAAGCAATGGACAGGCTATACACCAAAGGAATACCGAGCCATGAAGCAGGCCAAATCCTAAGGGCCGCTGACACCAACCTCCTTTCCGAGCAATCCGAACTGGATCAAATAAGCGTCAAAATGTCGCCTAAAACAAAGCACCTCGACCAATAGCGACTATCATTTTCCCTGCCATTCTGTGACTTTTAGGTCACGGATGCGGCCATTTTTGCCTAATAAATTGAGCTTTTTTGCATTATCGTGAGCGGATTTGTGATCTGTAAATATTATTTTTTGTGATGTTTTTGAATATTTAACATTACATTAATATTTATTAAACAATGAGTTATGTAACATAATTAAGGTAATCAATGAGCATAACAGACGATTCACAAGATAGACATTCACCTCTATTATCTCGTGCACTTTAACGGAGCAGACCGGCGGTTCATGAAATGTGCGCATGAACACCGATTTTCGCGTCGCCAACTGCTCCCGAACATCAACTTTCAGTTGGAAAACTCAGAAGCATGACTAACTCAAGCAAACCTAAAGCCTCTTTGGTCAACCCCTTTGACGACACCAAAGAGATGGAATTCAGCATCCCGGGCCAGGCTTCCTACCAGCCAGGTCTCTATGAAGAAAACCTGAAGCACGGTTATGAGCTAACCCAAAAGCCCTTCAAGGCCGCGGGTGTAAAAAGCATCGAGCGTCAACACGCCAAAAAGCGCATGACCATTTGGGAACGCCTGAGTGTTCTGACCGACGAAGATCCACAAGTACTCTACCAAAACTGGGGTAAAAACCTCGATGGTGCGTCACTGGTAACCGCCATTGTAAAAATCAACGGCCGCGACGTAGCCGTGTACGGGCACGACTTTACCGTTCGCGCCGGCTCCATGGACGCCACGAACGGCGGCAAGCTAGCGCGTCTGTTTGAATTGGCCGGTAAGCGTAAGATTCCACTCGTAGGCATGAACGACTCCGCTGGCGCCTATGTCCCCGCAGGTGTTGGTGGGTTGGACGGCTACGCAGAAGCGTTTACGGCTCTGCGCAAAATCTCCGGTGTGGTTCCGTCCATCATGTGTATGTTCGGATTTAACGCTGGCGGCGGTTCCTATCTGCCGCGTCAGGGCTCTTTCCTGATTCAACCTAATGAAACCTTCTTCGGCCTGACCGGTCCCGGTGTTGTTAAGTCCGTACTGGGCGAAGACGTTACCGCGGACGAACTGGGTGGCCCCAACGTCCACAGCGCCACCGGTGTTACCGATTTCGTAGTACCCGACGAAGTAGCAGCTTTGCGCAAGGTAAAAGAACTGCTGAACTACCTGCCGAGCAACAATGCGGAACTGGCTCCGCATCAGCCTTCTTCGGACCCGGCGGATCGCAAAACCTGGGACATCGATATTCTGCTGAAGAAAGCCTTCAACTCCCCCAGCGGCTTTAACACCCCACTGGACATCAGCATTATGATTCAACAGCTGTGCGACCACGGCGATTTTCTGGAGATTCAACCGGATCGTGCGCGCAACACCATCTGCGCCCTGGGCCGTATGAACGGCAACGTCATCGGTTTTGTGGCCAATAACTCAGCCGTGGATTCCGGACAAATCGATATCGATGCAGCCTACAAAAACGCTCGTTTTATCCGCTTCTGTAACCTCTACAATATTCCCATTATCTTTATGGAAGATACCACCGGCTTCCGCCCGGGTACTGACCAGGAACACGGTGGTATTGTTCAGGCCGGTCGCGCCATGCTGGACGCCATCATCGATCTGCGTACCCCGCGCTTCCTGTTGATTGTGCGCAACGCCTTCGGCGGCGCCTACGCCTCCTACAATAACTACCCCACAGGTGCTGATTTTGTCTGTGCACTGCCCTCGACTCGAGTCGCGGTTATGGGCCCTGCCGGTGTTGAGTTTGTCTACAAGGAAGAACTGAAAGAAATTCGCGGCACCGTTAAGCAACGCCTCAAAGCCGGCGATGCCGAAGCTGATGTTATGGCCTGGCAGACTGAGCAGGAAGCGGCGCTGAAACAGCGCTATGAAAAGGAATTGATGAATCCCGACGAAGCCTTGAACCTGGGTTCGATTTCTCAAATTGTTATGCCTTCCGATTTGCGTGAAGTGTTGTGTAAGCAAATGGATTTCCATTTGAGCCACTACACGCCAGAGCCATTTAGTGGTCCACAGCGGGAATTCCACTAATAGCAGGTCGACAACATATTTAGATACGCTCTGAAGCAGAGCCTCAGAGCGAACGGAAAGAATTTAAAGAGGCTTAAGCCGTGAAAAGCAAGAACGACAATTACTTGAACAACCCCTTGATCCACCAAAACCGCCGTCTCGATAACGCCATCAGCAATTGGGTCAAGAGCTTTGACTGCACCCATATGCGCCCACTGATCATCTGCCGCGGCCCGATTCGTAAAGAGGCCATGGATGTTTTCGATGAAATGGGGATCAACAAATACGGCATTCTGCTCTCAGAGAAAGACAGCATTACCTATCAGAACGCTCTGTCCCCTGAGCTGCGAAAGCTGACTGACCCCTCCCGCGTACACCGCGTTCCAGACTACACTGGCGCAGACAAAGCAGAACGTGCCGTGCGTATCCAGCAGATAGTTAACATTGCAAAAAGCAACGGCTACAACTCCATCTACGCGGGTTATGGCTTTATGTCGGAAGACGCCGAGATGGTCGAGGCAATGGAAAAAGCCGGGCTGAACTTTATCGGCCCCTGCTCGTTCACCCAGAAAGCAGCAGGCATGAAAGACCAAGCCAAACGCACTGCACTGGAAACCGGCGTGTCTGTCACCCCCGGTGTGAACAACGCCACCTCCCTGGCACTGTTTGCCAAATACGGTAAAGACGGCCTGGAAGGCTGCGCAGCCGACAACAATCTGACGGTTGATTTCGCCTCCTGCAGCGACGATGAAGAAAAGGCGCTGGCACTGCTGGCCGCCTCTTATGAGGCCGGTATCGACATTATCGACGCCGCCGACATCGGCGCCGCCCTGCAAGTCGAAGCCAAGCGCATGCTGGCCGAAAAGCCCAACAACCGCTTCCGCCTGAAAGCCATCGCCGGTGGTGGTGGTAAAGGCCAACGTATTCTGCAGTCTGCCAACTCCTATGAAGGCGCTACTCTGGAAGAAAAAGTTGAGAAGGCCGCTGAAAACGTACCATCTTTGGTGCTCGAGTGTCTGATCGAACTGAAAACCAATGGCGTTGGCGACAACAAAAACGTCTTGATTGAAATGAACATCGATACTACCCGCCACCAGGAAATCCAGGTGGTTGGTAACGGTGAGTGGTGCATGACCATGGGTGGCCGCGACTGCTCTCTGCAAATGCACGAACAGAAGCTGCTGGAGGTGTCGGTCACCAAAGAAGAGCTGGAAGATGCCATTAGCGTTGCTGAAACAGCCGGTAAAACCGCCGAAGTGGATCAGCTTAAGAAGGATCTGGAGATCCTGCTGAAAATGGAACATGAGGGCGCCGTCTTTGGTGAGGCGGTGAAGCTCGACTCTCTCGGCACTTTTGAGTGTATCGTCGATGGCGAAGCTCACTACTTCATGGAAATGAACACCCGAATTCAGGTAGAACACCGTGTAACCGAGCTTTGCTATGGCCTGACATTCACCAACCCCGAGAACCCGGAAGACAGCTTCAGTGTCGAATCTCTGGTCGAGACCATGGTACTGATCGCAGCCCACGGTAAACGTCTGCCCAAGCCGACCCGCTTCCTGCGCAGCAATGCCTCGGTTGAAGCACGCATGAACGCCACTAACCAGGCGCTCCAGCCACACGCCGGCGGCGTCATCGAAAACTGGTCTAACCCCATCGACGGCGAAATCCGCGACGACCAGGGCATCAGCCTGCACAATCCTGATACCGATGTTTTCATGAAGTATCATCTGGCCGGTGCTTACGATTCCAACATTGCACTGCTGCTGACTATTGGCGCAGATCGCACCAAGACCTACGAGCACATGGCAGAAGTACTGCGCGTTACTGAGCTGCGCGGTAACAATCTGGCCACCAACCTTGAGTTCCACTATGGTTTGGTCAACTGGTTTCTGGGCAATAACATCAACGCCCGTCCCACCACGCGCTTTATCGTGCCCTACCTGACCGCAGTAGGCTTGTTAAAGCAGGAAGCCAACAGCCTGGATCTGAACTACGCCTACCAGCAGGTTTGCGAGAAAGCACTGGCGGCCGCGGCTGACGCTACCAAAGCAGACCTTAAAGAAGTGCTGGATCGCAAGCATATCCTGCTGACTCGTCCACTGCAGATGCTGCTCGAAGAACCACATATGCTGGCCGGCTGGCTGTCTTTCTATCAAGACAAGTTTGCCATTGAAAACGGCAAGGTCGTCTGGAAGGCCAATCCGATTCGCATTCTGGCGGATACCTACCACTTCTTGAATATGGACTACTGCAACAGCAAGCCCGCCGCAGAAATGATCTGGGATCACGACAACGAAATCCTCACCCAGGCCATCGCGTTCTACGATGCCTTGAAAGCGAAGTTGGGCATTGAAAGCTACGCTGAAGTAGAAGCAGCACTGGCCGGCAGCGCTCCACAAGGGATAGATGCCGAACAGTGGTCACAGGCGCAGGCGGCGCACGCGGGCTATCAAGCTGGAAGCGAAATCATGGGCGTTCTGCCGTTTATCGCTCAATCAACCGGATTCTTCGATCTTAAAGTCAACGAAGATCTGAGCATTGAAATTCCAGACAATCTGACCGATGAAGAACTGCAGGCGGCGATGGCCAAAGTTCTGGTGCCGCCTCCAGTGGCCAAATCCGATGAAATTCTGGCGCCAACTGGCGGTATGTTCTACTCCTGTGAAGCGCCAGGCATGCCACCGTTTGTTGAAGAAGGCACCCACTTTGAAGCGGGTCAGCCACTGTACATCATCGAAGTTATGAAGATGTTCAACAAGATTAATGCGCCGTTCGCCGGAACCATTGAAAAAATTCTGATTGAAGGCGATGGCACCATAATCAAACAGGGGCAGCCTCTATATAAGATCACTCCCGACGAGAAAATCGTTGAAGAGACCGCTGAAGAAGTTGCCGCGCGACGCCAGGCCGCTACCGACAAATTGCTGTCTGCCATCTAACTATAAAATACAAACAGCCCGCTCGCGGGCTGTATGAGCTATTGGAGTAATACCATGATCGTTGCATTGGATCATATTGCTATCGCCGTTCCCGACCTCGAGAAAGCCATCAAGCGCTTTATGGACGACTTCGGCCTCAACTACAAAGGCAGTGAAGATGTCGCCGCGGCAAAAACCAGCACGGCCTTCTTCCCTCTGCCAGAAACCAGTATTGAACTGGTACACCCTCTCAACGGCGAAGGCCCTATCGCGGGCTACCTAGAAAAGAAAGGCGGTGGACTGCATCACCTGTGCTTTCGCTCTGACGATATCGAGGCAGACGTCGCCCGCCTGAAAGAAAAAGGCTACCAGTTTCTTTCAGACGCCCCGACGCCCGGCGCTCACAATAGCAAGGTGATTTTTATCCATCCGAAGAGCTGTGACGGAGTGCTGATCGAGCTGAACCAGCCGATGGGTGACCACTAAGAATAAGCAGTGAGCTATCACCACCAAGATAGCCCGAAACCCACGATTTTAAATGCCGTCGGTTTTTAGAATCGCAAGAAAGTCCATCATAACGACAAGACTCTGAATCCCAGATGTTCCCCAAGTGTGGTTTGATGGTGGATTAACTGAACTGAACAGATAAAACGATAGGCGGAGAGACGCTAATGTCAGATAACAAGCCCACCCTGTCCGATTGGGAAGCCTTGGCTACCAAACAGCTGAAAGGCAAGAATCCCAGCGAATTGACCTGGAATACCCCCGAAGGCATCGACATCAAGCCTTTGTACACTAAGGCTGACACAGAGAACCTGGAATTTGCCGATACCCTCCCGGGCATGGCGCCCTATGTGCGTGGCCCGCAGGCCACCATGTACGCTGGTCGCCCCTGGACCATTCGCCAGTACGCGGGCTTCTCAACAGCAGAAGAATCCAATGCCTTCTACCGCAAGAACCTGGCAGCTGGCGCGCAGGGGGTCTCCGTTGCTTTTGATCTGGCGACTCACCGAGGCTATGACTCCGACCACCCCCGTGTAACCGGTGATGTGGGCAAAGCCGGTGTGGCCATCGACTCCGTTGAAGATATGAAGATCCTGTTCGACGGTATTCCGTTGGACAAGGTCTCTGTATCCATGACCATGAACGGTGCCGTGCTGCCCATTCTGGCCAACTACATCGTAGCCGGTGAAGAACAAGGCGTTTCCACCGAGCAGCTGGCAGGTACCATTCAGAACGATATTCTGAAAGAGTTTATGGTGCGTAACACCTACATCTACCCGCCCACTCCGTCCATGAAGATCATTGGCGATATCATCGCTTATGCGTCGGACAATATGCCGAAATTCAACACCATCTCCATCTCCGGGTACCATATTCAGGAAGCCGGTGCCGATGCAGCACTGGAGCTGGCCTACACCCTGTCAGACGGACGTGAATACGTGCGCACAGCGCTGGATGCCGGCCTCGACGTAGACGCCTTTGCACCACGCCTGTCGTTCTTCTGGGGCATTTCCATGAATTTCTATATGGAGATTGCCAAGCTGCGCGCCGGTCGCCTGTTGTGGGACCGCATCATGAAGGAGTTCAACCCGAAGAACCCGAAATCCTCCATGCTGCGCACTCACTCTCAGACCTCAGGCTGGTCTCTGACCGAGCAGGATCCATACAACAACGTGGTTCGTACCACCATCGAAGCTATGGCGTCCGTCTTTGGTGGCACCCAATCACTGCACACTAACGCCCTGGACGAAGCAGTTGCCCTGCCGACCGAATTTTCAGCGCGTATTGCCCGAAATACCCAAATCATCATTCAGGAAGAAACCGGAATCACCAAGGTGGTTGACCCTTGGGGCGGTTCCTACATGATGGAATCCTTGACTCAGGATATCGCCGACAAGGCCTGGGAGCTGATCGAAGAGATTGAAGAAAACGGCGGTATGGCGAAAGCCATCGAAGCTGGCCTGCCAAAACTGCGGATCGAAGAATCCGCAGCGAAAAAACAGGCCCGTATCGACCGCGGCGAAGACGTCATCGTGGGCGTCAACAAATACACTCTTGAAGAAGAAGACGATCTGGAAATTCTGGAAGTGGACAACCTGGCTGTTCGCGAATCCCAGATCAAGCGTCTGGACGAGATCAAAGCTTCTCGCGATAACGCCGCGGTTGAAACTGCACTCAAAGCAATCACCGACGCCGCAGAAACCGGTAACGGCAACCTGCTGGATCTCTCTGTGAAGGCCGCGCGCCTGCGCGCTACCGTGGGTGAGATCTCAGACGCCATGGAAGCTATCTTCGGTCGCTTCAATGCTCAGGCTCGCACCATATCCGGCGTTTACGGCGCACCTTACCAAGACGACGCAGACTGGTTGGCAATTCAGAAAGATATCAACGACTTCGAAGCCAAACATGGCCGCCGTCCGCGCATGCTGGTGTGCAAGATGGGTCAGGATGGCCACGATCGCGGTGCCAAGGTCATTGCCACTGCCTTCGCCGACGTAGGCTTCGATATCGACCTGTCTCCGATGTTTTCAACACCGGAAGAAGTGGCTCGACAAGCGATTGAGAACGACGTTCACGTGGTAGGTGTATCCTCTCAGGCCGCCGGTCACAAGACCCTGGTACCAGAGCTGATCAATGAATTGAAGAAACAAGGCGCTGATGACATTCTTGTAGTCGCAGGTGGCGTTATTCCAAAGCAGGATTACGATCACCTCTATGACGCAGGCGTCGTGGGTATCTTCGGTCCCGGCACCAAAATCCCGGTATCAGCCCGCAAAGTGGTGGATGAGATCAATAAAGCAAACAGTTAAACTGACCTCATCCAGAAAAGAGCTCCACTTGGGGCTCTTTTTTTATCGGTGTTGGGCTTTGGGCTTTGCCTTTAGACACCTACTTGGCCCTGCCCTCAACCCAACCAACATACCCCAACAAGGTATCTGACAAGAAAGACATGCCATCCATCGATCTCGATCTTCTGAAACAAGGCAACCGCCGCGCTCTGGCCAAAGCCATTACCTTGGTAGAAAGCAAACTCGACAGCCATCGAGTTCAAGCCCAGGAAGTGCTGGAGAACATTCTGCCGAATACGGGCAAGAGCATTCGCATCGGCATCACCGGTATTCCCGGCGTGGGTAAGTCCACCTTTATCGAATCCTTTGGCCTGCACCTGATCGAGCAAGGTAAAAAGGTTGCCGTGCTCGCAGTCGATCCAAGCTCACCGATCCGTGGCGGCAGCATTCTGGGTGACAAGACGCGTATGGAGGAGCTCTCCCGAGAGCCTAACGCCTTTATCCGCCCATCTCCTTCCGAGGGCACCATGGGCGGGGTTGCGCAGAAAACCCGAGAAACCATGCTTTTGTGCGAAGCGGCCGGCTATGACGTCATCATCATTGAGACCGTCGGCGTTGGTCAATCAGAGTACGAAGTGGCCGCTATGGTGGACTTCTTCCTGGTTCTGATGATCCCCAATGCAGGGGACGAACTTCAGGGAATCAAGCGCGGCATCATGGAACTGGCAGATGCTCTGGTCATTAATAAGGCCGACGGCGAGAGCGTAAACCTGGCGCAACGCACAAAGCAGCACTACCAAAACGCCTTCCACCTGATCAAGCACGGCAGTTTTTGGAATCCGCGCGTACAAACCTGCTCTGCCATGGAGAAAAACGGCATCGACGACGTTTGGAAAATGATCTCGGAATATCGCGAACTGGCCATTCAACACCAGGCTTTCGACGAGAAGCGCTCGCAGCAGAATACCCAATGGCTGCAGAAGCTGATTCACGAAATGCTGGAAATGCGCCTGCATCAAAACCCAGAAGTACAGCACAAAATGCCAACACTGTTTGATCAAGTGACTCGCAACAAAGTGACGCCCTATAACGCAGCGCGCCAAATTGTCGACTTGTTATAACCGACAGCAGAACACATTTTATACAACCGCCAAAAATGACTCTAGACAACCCCCGACTACGCTCATGGAAGTATAGTTTTGCGCCGTCGGAGCAGGCATAATACGCCGCGTCTCAGAGACTCAGTTGACTAAACGTATGGCAAGAAAGCTGTTCAAAAACTTGTTCCCCAACCCGGACAACATCAAGAATCGTCCTGGACTGAAGTTCTTGGGCGCGCTGCTGCACGACCCTAATCTGTTCCACATGAACCGCCACTCGGTATCGGTGGCTTTTGCCATCGGGCTGTTTATGGCGTTTATGCCCATGCTCGGGCAAATGCCCGCAGCGGCTTTAGTGGCATTTTGCCTACGGGCTAATCTGCCTATTGCCGTGGCTTTGGTATGGATCAGCAATCCAGTTACCATCCCCCCCATTTTTTTCGCAACCTATGAGTTCGGGCGCTGGGTATTGGATAGCCCCGCCATGCATTTCTCTGTGGAGTTATCCTGGGAATGGTTCAGCAGCGAACTGCGCAACTTTTGGAAGCCACTGCTTGTAGGTTCACTGATTATCGCCAGCTTCTTCTCAGCAATTGGGTATTTTGGCATTCAACTATTTTGGCGCTGGCACGTGGTCAGCAACTGGGAAAAGCGCAAGGCTCGCCGCGCAGAACAGGCGAACAAGGTCAGCCACGACTGATCCGCCGCAACGGCCAATGCCCAACACCTCAGCAAGTAGAGTTATTCCTCAATAGATTCTAGCGTTGCCTCTTCCTTCGGCTGATGCCGAACCACACTGTGCATAACGATATTAGATTCAAAGTACACAGTGAACTCCTTGTACTGCCAACGACTGATAGGCGGCTGACCCACCGGGGTATAGCGTTGCTCAGGCTCGCCGTATTGCTCCAGTACTGAGGCCTGAGACATTCCCAACGTAGGTCTATCAACATGCTGTTGCGCACCTGTTTGCTGCCCCAGAGGTATACGCAATACCTCAGCGTTCACGCTCGCAGATACAATACTCAGCGGCACTAGCACCCATAACACACAATGTTTCATCATTTCTGTTCTACCTTATTGTCCGTCTTCTGCTGTTGCTCTTTGCGTTTTTTCGAGCGCAGCTGCGCCTGAAAAATATTCTTGCTCAATGTTTGCTGCTGCACTTCGTGCAATCCTATGAATTTGAGAGCCACCTGATAACTGTCAGGTTCCTTCTCCTCACAACGGATCACTCGGGCGAAACATACGACCACGGTGTAGGTCTCCACAAACACCATGCGCAGTGCCAGATAGCTGCCTTTGTACAAAGCTTTACTGGAGATAAACGCAAGTCCACCCTCACTGAGATTTACGTGAGTTGGCTTTACTTCTTTCGCCATGTAATCGCTGGACAGCAGGCTATGCGCGAGCACATCAATTTTCTTGTTTTGAATGGCCAGATAATCCGCCAGCTGGCGACTTTTCTCACCAATGCCAGACAGCAATGTCGATGCTTCGTGGTTCAAGCGCTGTAGCTCAGAAAACACGGATAAAGCTGCAGCGTCGGCACTAAATTGATCTTCGGGCTTTTCGTTCTCCACTGAATAGGCATCTGTTAACTGATAACTCAACGCCAGTTCGCTGTTAACTCGAAAGAAACTACGCCGTTCTGTTTCTGCCATAACCAAGATCCATCCGTTGTCTATGTCTCTAAGTTTAACAGCAAGCGTCTGTTGACGCTGCATATCAGTAATGACAACTCAGTACTAACAACTCTCGTATGGACAGGCTTGAGACCATTGGGTTTAATGACAACATGAAATTGACACTCCCTCTCTTGATTGGCCTGCGTTACATTCGCTCCAAACGCCGCACCCGCTTTATCTCATTTGTCAGCAGCTTTTCGCTGCTGGGAATGCTGCTGGGCAGCACGGCATTGGTCGCAGTGTTATCGGTAATGAATGGCTTTGATCGGGAGATTAAACAACGCCTGTTGCAGGTCATCCCACATGCCACGGTTACCGCAGAGACTCCCCTGAGCGATTGGTCAACCTTACAAAGTCAACTGCAAAAACAAGACGGCATAGTCTACGCCGCCCCCTACATTGGCGGTAACGCCATGGTCAGTTACGAACGTGGGCTCAAGGGCGTGTCTCTGCGTGGAGTAAGACCCAGCGACCTGAAACAACTGAGCCAAATCGATCAGCATATGATTCTCGGCGATGTAGAAGCCTTGGAGCAACAGCGTTACGGAATTATTGTCGGAGGTCTGCTCGCACGCTATCTGGGGCTAAACGTCGGCGACAAGCTTTCTATTACCCTTCCACAGCTGAGCATTACTCCGCTGGGTGCTTTCCCCAGAGTAAAACGCTTCACCGTTGTAGGCGTTTTTGAGGTGGGGGCTCAGGTTGATCAAAACCTCGTGATCACGCATTTTCGCGACGCGCAGGCGCTGTTCCGAATGGGAGAGCGTGTATCCGGTCTGGAGCTGCGCACTGATGATTTATTTGAAGCGCCCGCTATTACCAGGCGGCTGGCAGCCGATCTCAATCGCGGTAATGAACTCATCTTCACCAGCTGGGATAAATCCCAGGGGAGTTTGTTCTCGGCGGTAAAGATGGAGAAGAATGTCGTCAGCGTGCTGTTGCTCATCATTATCGCCATCGCGGCATTTAACATCGTCTCCAGCCTGGTGTTGATGGTTGCGGACAAGCGCGCAGATATTGCCGTGCTGCGCACACTGGGCCTGTCGCGATTTCAGGTGATGGGTATTTTTGTGGTTCAAGGTGGCGCACTGGGAATCATTGGCGTATTGATTGGCAGTGGTCTGGGGGCGCTGATCGCGGTCTACATCGACCCACTCATTCAGACCGCCGAGAGCTTGTTGAATCTGAAAATATTTGACCCCAACGTGTATTTTATCAGTAAGATGCCTTCAGTCTTAAAGCTGGAAGATATCACTCTGGTCATAGTTAGCGGCTGCCTGCTAAGTCTCGCAGCCACATTATTTCCAGCCTATCAGGCGTCAAAAATCGAACCCGCAGAAGCTCTGCGGTATGAGTAGTAAGCCGACGATCATTTACCCATTATTGACTCAACAGATATCCTAAAGAAACAGGACTGCTTTGTGACGACACCGGTTTTAGAGTGCCAAAACATTACCAAGCACTACCAACAGGGCCCCGATACTATCGAGGTACTACAGCGTATTGATCTGTGCCTCAACGCCGGTGAACGCCTGGGCATTATTGGTGCCTCAGGCTCCGGCAAATCCACCCTTCTGAATATGCTTGGAGGGCTGGACCAACCCACCAGCGGCGAGGTTCGACTTGGCGGCGAGCCTTTCTCGTGCCTCAATGACAATCAGCGTGCCCGTATACGCAACGAGCAGCTGGGGTTTGTCTACCAGTTCCACCACCTGCTGGGGGAATTTACCGCTCTGGAGAACGTCGCCCTGCCCCATATGATTGGCGGCCACAGCCGTCGATTGGCCCAGGAGAAGGCCCGTAAACTGCTGAAAGATGTGGGCCTCGATCACCGTATCAACCACAAACCCTCTGAGTTGTCAGGCGGAGAGCGACAGCGGGTTGCCATTGCTCGTGCACTGGTTAATACCCCCAGCTGCGTCCTCATGGACGAACCCACCGGGAATCTCGATCGTCACAACGCACAGGCAGTGCAAGAGCTTCTGCAAGACCTGAGCACAGAACTGGGGATTGCTTTCATCGTAGTGACCCACGACGAACAAGTTGCAGCCACTATGGACTCGGTCTGGCATCTCGAGGACGGGCAGCTCGCTCAGCAAGTTGAGTCCAAGGCCTCCCATGTTTAATGCCGTTAGCCGCTTTATCGGCTTGCGCTACACCGGCGCGCGCAATGCCAATCAGAGCGACAGCGGTCGCCTGGTGTCATTTATTTCCGGTATATCTATTACTGGGCTGAGCCTGGGTGTGGGGCTGCTGCTAACCGTGCTATCGGTGATGAATGGTTTTGAACGGGAAGTCCGAGAGAAAATTCTTGGAGTCATGCCCCACGGCGCGATCTATCACCGCTACGGTGTGGAGCAATGGCCGGCGCTGGCCGAGCGCATGCAGCAGCACTCCAATATAGTTGCCACAGCGCCTTTTGTTGAACTACAGGGGATGCTCGGTAAAAGCGCCAAGGTCGAACCCGCGGCCATTTACGGAATCTTGCCCGAGCGTGAAGTCAAAGTTTCCGAACTGAACCGATATTTGAGCGAAGCAGCACTGCAACGTTTCGAGAGTACGCCCGGTGGAATTCTGCTGGGGCAGAATTTGGCCAAACAGCTGAAAGCTTCTGTAGGTGATAGGGTCAGACTGATTATCCCCTCTCAATCCGGCTCTGCGGCGGCACCGAAATTTCAAAGTCTGGTCCTAAGCGGGTTGATCAAAACCAATACCGAGCTGGATCACGCTCTCGCCATTGTGCACCTGGCTTCTGCACAAAAGCTCAGCGCACACCCGCAGAAAGTCAGCGGCGTTCGCATAAAAGCGCGCGACTTGTATCAGGTACCTGAGTCACTGTACGAAATTATCATTTCCCTGGAGTACGGCCACTACGCCTCGGATTGGACACGCACTCACGGCAACCTGTTTCACGCCATACAGATGTCCAAAAACTTGATCGGCTTGCTGCTGTTTATGATCGTCGCCATCGCTGCGTTCAACGTTGTTTCTACGCTGGTAATGGTGGTTGTCGACAAGCAGGCGGATATCGCCATCCTGAAAACACTGGGCGCCAGCCGGGGAGACATACTGGCCATCTTTATGGTTCAGGGCAGTTTGATTGGCGTTATAGGTACAGGCTTTGGAGTTTTACTAGGCATAGCAGGATCACTGAGTGCGCAAAACGCCGTATCCTGGATCGAATCTCTGTTTGACGTGCGCTTTCTCAACTCCGAGGTCTACCCGATCAATTACATTCCCTCAGAGATGTGGCTAAGCGATTTTATCTGGGTAACCCTGGCATCACTACTGATGGGGTTCCTGTCGACCCTGTACCCAGCGTGGATAGCATCGAAGGTCGAGCCAAGCGATGCACTGCGCTACGAACTCTGATTTTGATTCGAATTCACAGACACTTTCATAAATTAGAGAACGTCGACAGAGTCCAGTGCTTTGGCCACCAAAGCATAGCCACTCTGATCTGAAAAATCAGCCGCGTCGCGCAAACGGTGAGCAGCGACCGCTGGCATCACAGCCTGAATATCTTCAGGTAGCACGTGTTTACGGCCGTGAATTAGCGCCCAGGTTTTGGCGCAACGCAACAGTGCCAGCGCACCGCGAGGCGACAGACCGAACGCAAATTCCGGTGCCGTACGGGTGAAGTGTACCAGGCGCTGAACATATCCCAGCAAGGCATCACTCGCCTGTACCCTATCCACCGCCTGCTGAATTTTGTCCAACTGTTCCAAAGTGACCTGCGGCTTTAAGCTGCCCAATTGCCGCGACGGATCTATGCCTTTGTACATGGCAATTTCAGCGGCGGCATCCGGATAACCCAACTCGATGCGCATCAGAAATCGATCCAACTGCGATTCAGGAAGTGGAAAGGTTCCAGACTGCGTCACCGGGTTCTGTGTGGCAATCACAAAAAACGGCTGTGGCAGATCCCGAGTTTCGCCATCCACTGTAACCTGATACTCAGCCATGGCTTCGAGCAACGCACTTTGAGTTTTGGGTGTGGTTCGATTGATTTCGTCTGCGAGCAAGACTTGGGTAAACACCGGCCCTGGATGAAATTCAAACTGATTGTTGTTTCGATCAAACACCGAAACACCGACAATATCGGCAGGCAATAGATCGCTGGTGAACTGCACCCGGTTGTAGCTCAAACCCATTACATTAGCCAACGCGTGGGCCAGTGTTGTCTTGCCCATACCCGGCAGATCTTCCAGCAACAGATGTCCCCTCGCCAGCAAGCAAGTAAGGGCCATTTTGATCTGCTCTTCCTTGCCCAATACGACTTTCGAGATCTCGTCTATCAGTCGCTGAATCAGTTTATCCATTGGTTATGCCATCCCGTATATCGATTAATCACAGAGCATCGAGGCCCCGTTGCAAATCGGCTATCAGATCTTCTTTTGACTCTAGCCCTACCGCAATGCGGATCAGATTGTCGGTAATACCGGCCTGAGCCTTTTCCTCTTCGGACAGTCGACCGTGTGTCGTAGTACCTGGGTGCACGATGGTGGTTTTGGCATCACCAAGATTGGCTGTCAGGGACATAATCTTAGTGGCATCAATAAAACGCCAAGCGGCAGCCTTGTCACCTTTAACTCGCAGCGACAACACGCCGCCAAAGCCCCGTTGTTGTTGCTTCGCAAGTTCATGCCCTGGGTGATCGGGCAATCCTGCGTAGAACACCTTTTCAACCTGCGGCTGGGCATCTAGCCACTGCGCCAGTGCCAGGGCATTTGCCGAGTGGGCATCCATGCGCAGACGTAGGGTTTCCAGTCCCTTCAAAAATACCCAAGCATTAAACGGGCTCATGGTTGGCCCGGCAGTGCGCAGAAAAATCACGATTTCGTCTATGGTCGCTGCATCACCAACGACAACACCACCAACGCAACGCCCCTGACCGTCCAGATATTTGGTCGCTGAATGCACCACAAGATCGGCCCCCAGATCCAGCGGTCGCTGCAGTGCCGGGGTACAGAAGCAATTATCGACAACCAATCGACAATTGTTGGCTTTGGCGAGTGCAGACAGCGCCTTCAGGTCGGCCACGTCACACAATGGGTTGGACGGCGTCTCCAAAAACAGCATCTTTGTGTTTTCTGTAATTGCAGCCTGCCATTCATTCAGGTCCGTCGGCGTGACAAAGCTCACAGTAACCCCGAATTTCTTCATATAGCGGTTGAATAACGCAGTCGTTGTACCGAACACGCTGCGCGAGCACACCACATGATCCCCCGACGATAACAATGCCATGCAAGTACTGAGAATGGCCGCCATTCCGGAGGAAGTAGCCACTGCTGCCTCGGCACCTTCAAGCGCTGCAATACGCTCCTGAAACATCCGCACCGTAGGGTTGGTGTAGCGGGAATAGACATTGCCTTCGTCTTCACCACTGAAGCGCGCGGCGGCATGCTCTGCCGAATCAAATACGTAGCTGGACGTGGTATAGATGGGCTCGCTATGTTCCCCTTCCGGGCCTCTCACATGTCCCGCCCTGATCGCCAGGGTATCGAGCCCTACGCCATCAAGAGCGTTATCCGTGGGACTGTTGCGTGATTTGTCGCTGGGGTGGCTCATAGTTCTTCCGATAGATCAAAAACAAAAGTCAATCATAGCCTAAAAAGGTGTTATCGAAGAAACCTCTTCACGCGATTGCACAAATAAAAACAAAAACGCCGCGATACCTGTTGGGGATTATCGCGGCGCTATTGCGAGTGGAGGGAAACGGAACTTAACTGGCTTCCGCCTCGCCATCGTTGTGAAGACCGATCACAGCGTTATCGCCTTGATCGATACCTCTTTCCTTACTGGCTTTATTGCTGTCGTTGCGCGCCTGGTCCAGCTTGTCGAGGTACTCCTGATCTACATCCCCGGTAACGTACTCGCCGGTGAATACAGAGCAGTCAAACTGCTCAATTTCCTGAGAACCACCGGAGGACGCAGCAATCAGATCGTCCAGGTCCTGATAGATAAGCCAATCTGCGCCGATTTCAGCACACACCTCCTCGTCAGTACGACCATGAGCTATCAGCTCTTCCGCCGAAGGCATGTCGATACCATAGACATTGGGGTACTTAACCGCCGGGGCGGCCGAGGCAAAATAGACTTTGTTGGCACCGGCATCACGAGCCATTTGGATAATCTGCTGACAGGTGGTACCACGAACAATAGAATCGTCAACCAGCAACACATTCTTGCCTTCGAACTCCAGATTAATGGGGTTCAGTTTCTGACGCACAGATTTCTTACGTTGCTGCTGCCCTGGCATAATGAAGGTACGACCAATATAGCGGTTCTTAACCAGCCCCTCGCGAAATTTGACTCCCAGAGCCTGGGCAACGGTTTGACCGGCAACGCGGCTACTGTCAGGAATGGGAATGACCACATCGATATCGTGATGCGGACGTTCGCGCAGAATTTTTTCCGCCAGATTTTCGCCCTGACGCAAACGCGCTTTGTACACAGAAACGCCATCGATAATGGAGTCTGGGCGGGCAAAATAGACGTGCTCAAAGATGCACGGGGTCAATTTAATCTGCTCTGGCGCAGCGCAAATTTGCGAGGACATTTCACCCTCACCGGTAATAAATACCGCTTCGCCAGGACGCACATCGCGCAGCAATTCATACCCCAATACGTCCATAGCCACACTTTCGGAGGCGATCATGTACTCGTCACCCAAATCAGTGGTGCGCTTACCGATTACCAATGGACGAATGCCGTGTGGATCACGAAATGCCACCATACCGTAGTTGGCGATCATAGCCACACAAGCGTAACCGCCGCGAACACGACTATGGACACCCTTCACCGCGGTGAAAATGTCTTCAGCAACCGGCTTGAGTTTATGCAGCTTCAGCAGTTCCTGAGCGAATACGTTGAGCAGCACTTCGGAGTCAGAATCGGTATTCACATGGCGCAGATCAGTGTTATAGAGATCTTCACTGACTTCTTCGGTATTGGTCAGATTGCCATTGTGGGCCAGAGCGATACCGTAGGGTGAATTAACGTAGAAAGGTTGTGCCAATGCCGGTCCCGAGCTGCCCGCGGTTGGATAGCGAACGTGGCCGATGCCGACTTTGCCTATCAGGCGCTGCATGTGGCGGGTACGGAATACGTCCCGCACCAAACCGTTGGCTTTTTGCTGCGCAAATTTTCCTTTGTGGCACGTGGTAATACCAGCGGCATCCTGCCCTCTGTGCTGTAACATGGTAAGTGCATCATAGAGCTGAAGGTTAACATCGCTTTTGCCAACGATACCGACAATGCCACACATAGATAGACCTCTAAAATAAATTCAAAAAGTAATGTGTCACCTGGCCAGTCACCAGCTTAGCCCACTCTTCCATTGCCTGAAAGTGTGGAATCAGCATTGACTGTTGAAACCAGGGGTCCTGATCTATAGCCACCAGCGGCGGAATCAGGATTACGGCGGCCAGCACCACGGCCACGCCGCGTGCCAAACCAAAAATCATTCCAAATAAGCGATCGGTGCCCGACAGGCCGGTCATGCGTACCAGTTCACTGATCAGGTAATTCACCATGGCCCCAACCACCAGAGTTGCGACAAACAGAATTGCAAAAGCCGCCATTTGGCGAACGGAGGGGACATCGATGTGATCCACCAATAATAAGGCCATAGCATCGCGAAAGGTCATGGCGACGACAAACGCGGCGACCCAGCACAACACCGACAGTGCTTCTTTGATAAAGCCCCGCTTGAGACCTATCAGGCTTGATACCAATAGTATCCCGGCGATGCCCCAATCAGCCCAATTCATAGAGTGTCCGAATACCCGGTGTCGATAGAGGTGCGCATTCTACAAAACGTTGGCCTGTGGATACAGCAGAAAATTGAGTCACGGTTCAAAGCGCACCAGTAGCGTTTGCAAACCGTACTTTTTATCCAATTCCTGCTTCAGCTCCTTGGCGAGCTTCTTATTGATTTTTGGACCTACATACACGCGTGTCACACGCCCTTTGGAAGTCTCCAAAGTCTTACTGAAAGCTCGATAATCGGCCTTGCGCAACTTCGCAAGGAAGGCCTCAGCGGTTTTCTCGGACTTGTAGCTGGATACCTGAACCACCCATGCCTGAGGCACCCCCTTTTCATCCAGCACGACAGGTTTCTTGTCGCCCTCTTTGACTTTTACCGGCTTCGACGCTTCTTTTGTCTCTTCAGTCGTAGGCACCAGGCGATACATATCTGCGGAGGATTTCGGCTCTTCGATATCTGGATTGCGCACGGGTTTCTGAAGTACCAGAGGCTCTATTGGTGGTGCGGGAGGTACTTGAGGAGTGATATCGATCTGACGCTGATTTCCGGGCTCGAACAGCGCAGGAACAAACAGCACTCCAATACCCAGAAGAATTACGGCGCCTATCAGACGTTGTTTTAGACCATCATCCACAAACGGTTCCCCACGGTCACAAATTTGCCTGAGATTCTACCCCATCCAGGGCGGTCTGTGCGTCTGCAACGGTAAAAAACGACCCGAAAACCAGCAGCCGATCTGCTTCTTCCAGTGTGGGTAATAGCTGCTCGATAGCAACGGTCACCGTCTCCCAGGGTGATGCCGGGACTCCCAGCTTGGACAATGTCTGCCGCAATTCCTCGGCGCTGGCCGCGCGATCATTACCAGGAAGGCCTGAAACATGCCAGACATCTACTGAATCCAGCAACGGCTGAAATACACCTGCGATGTCTTTGTCGGCCATCATAGCCACCAGTGCCAAAGTTCGACCCTGAACCGGTTTCGAATTCAGATAGTCCGCCAGATGTCCGGCAGCCGCGGGATTGTGAGCCACATCGAGAATCACACTCTTACCAGTGAAGCATACCGTTTGCATTCGTCCCGGCAGTTTTAGATCGGCCATTATCTGCGGCAGCACATCGGGCAGAGCAAATCCCAGCTGTAAATACGCGAACAGGGCCGCTGCCACACTGGGATGCGGAAGCTGCGGAATAGGCAAATCCAAATATTGCAGCTCGCCACTGCGCCACTGCCAGCACCCATTACATTCCTGCCAGCTAAAACTGTCGCCTACATTATGCCAGTCAGCACCCAGCTCAAGCGCTACTTGTCTCACTGATTCCGGAGCCTTGATATCAGCACAGATCGCCGGGCGGCCCGCACGATAGATACCCGCTTTTTCGCGACCAATCACGCTGCGGTCAGAGCCGAGCCACGCCTCGTGATCCAAAGCTATGGATGTCACCACGGCAACATCGGCGTCGATGATATTAACGGCATCCAAACGACCACCAAGTCCAACCTCCAGCAACAACACGTCCAGCTGATGCCGCGTAAAAATATCGATGGCTGCCAGAGCACCAAATTCAAAGTAAGTCAGGGTAATGTCACCACGTGCAACATCAATACGCTGAAACGACTGACAGATTTCTTCATCGCTGGCGGTTTTACCATTAATGCGAATACGCTCGTTGTAATGAAACAGGTGGGGCGAGGTAAACGCGCCTACGCTTTTGCCATCGGCGATACACAGGGCCTCCAGAGTAGCCACACAGGAACCTTTACCATTGGTACCGGCTACCGTCGCCACCTG
>JALUYN010000029.1 GCA_027012915.1 Cellvibrionaceae bacterium | reverse complement strand
CAGGAAGTCGGCATGCATAATCACAGCCTTGGCAGGGTGACGCTGCAGATCTTTCAGGATAACGTCTTCGCTCTTGTCACCGATGTTCAGGGTGATGATGTGAGAGTAGAAGGCTTCGTTTTCCAGCTGCTTGATCAGGTCCTTGTGAGGAATCTGAATGTTTACGGGCTTTTTCTTGCCGCCGTAAACGATGGCTGGTACTTGGTCGTCCAGACGACGAAGGCGGCGGCTCGCACCCTTCCCTTGGTCTTCACGGACTTCTGCATTAACTACAAAATCTTGAGACATTTGTCTTTCCTTTCGGTTAAACCACAAGGTTCCGCGACCAGAAACGTTTGTGGTGTTTAAAAAACTTAAGCCCGCACAGCCTGATTTGGCTTGGCGGGCTTAAGATTGCTTTGAGCGCGGTGCTTTATTGTTCAAACATCGCACTCAGAGATTCTTCGTTGCTCAGGCGGCGCATGGCTTCTGCGAGCATGGCAGAGAGCGTGAGCTGGCGGATTTTATCACAATTGGCGAGCTCGTCACTCAATGGAATGGAATCTGCCACAACCAGCTCATCCAGTACGGAATTGCTGATGTTGTTCAATGCTTTGCCGGACAGTACCGGGTGGGTACAGTAGGCAACCACTTTTTGCGCGCCAAAGCCCTTGAGTGCGTTGGCAGCGCCGCACAGAGTGCCGGCGGTATCGACCATGTCGTCGATCAAAATACAGGTACGTCCTTCAACGTCGCCGATCAGGTTCATAACTTCGGCAACATTGGCTTTAGGGCGACGCTTATCGATGATAGCCAGATCAACGCCCAATTGCTTGGCCAGGGCGCGTGCGCGAACCACGCCGCCGATGTCTGGAGATACAACGATCAGGTCTTCGTGGCCTTGAGCGCGAATGTCATCCAAAAGTACGGGCGAGCCATAGACGTTATCTACAGGTACGTCGAAGAAGCCCTGAATCTGCTCTGCGTGCAGGTCGACAGTCAGTACGCGGTCGATACCCACTGAGACCATCATGTCTGCAACAACTTTTGCGGTAATAGGTACTCGGGCGGAACGTACACGGCGATCTTGGCGAGCGTAGCCAAAGTAGGGGACGACGGCAGTAATGCGGCCGGCTGAAGCGCGGCGCAGGGCGTCAACCATAACGATCAATTCCATCAGGTTGTCGTTGGTTGGTGCGCAGGTGGATTGCACCACGAATACGTCGCGTCCGCGGACGTTCTCATTGAGCTCAACGGCCACTTCACCGTCGGAGAATTGGCTGACCGTAGCATCGCCCATTGGGATGCCGAGGCGATCAACGATTTGCTGTGCCAGTTTCGGGTTTGCGTTCCCGGTAAAGACCATTAAGTCAGCCACGTGAGGTACCTTTCTGGATTAACGTACAAACTGTAACTAAACAAGTTGCCGTTGTGATGTTGGTGGCTGAGAATCTTAGGAAGGTTTGCTCCGGGCAATTTAATACAACCTTCTGAGAAGGTTCATATCCTTCTGTTAAGAAAGCCTGCCTGTTACCAGAGCATCAAGTTACAGAAACTTGCTATAGGAATATGGCTGGGGTGGAAGGATTGACTCGGCCGTCCGGGCCTCGCCCTTCGGGTTCGCTTCGCGAATTCAAAATTGCTCCAGGCAATTTTGTCGAACCTTCTGCGAAGTTTCTCATCCTTCCGTCAGGAATTGTTAGACTCCTGCCAGCGGTAGTAATTCTGTTTAAGGTTCTTTAAATATGGCTGGGGTGGAAGGATTCGAACCTTCGCATGACGGGATCAAAACCCGCTGCCTTACCGCTTGGCTACACCCCAGTAAAGTCATTGCCCGGAAAGTTGTCGGTGTGTAGGTGAGAGGTTAACTCCCTTGGCTACAAAGCCTTTCAGATTATTCGGAGCTTGCTCCAGAATTTTCTGCCCCTGTTCCTGTGAATCCACTTTTGCGAATACGCAGGCACCGGTTCCGGTCATCTTGGCATCGGCGAATTTTACTAGCCAATTCAGTGCTTTATCAACCTCTGGATAAAGATTCTGAACCAGTGGCTGGCAGTCATTATGGCCACCCTGCTCAAGAAAGGCCGCTACTTTAATGACCGGGGTGTCTCTTGTCAAACCTTTATGTGAAAAAATTTTTGCAGTGGCGACATGGCAATCAGGAGTGAGTACCACAAAGTAATCTTCCGGCAAATCCAGGGGGGTTAACTGTTCACCGATCCCTTCGGCCCAAGCGCTGCGACCATGGATAAATACGGGTACATCGGCGCCAAGCTGACGGCCAAGATTGGCCAGTTCCTCGAGAGGCAAATTCAGCCCCCAGAGTTGGTTCAGTCCGAGTAGCGTGGTGGCCGCATCGCTGCTGCCTCCGCCAATACCTCCACCCATGGGCAGTACTTTATGCAAAGTAATATCAGCGCCCTTGGGGCAGTGGCTGTGTTGTTGCAGAAGTCTGGCGGCCTTGTAGATCAGGTTGTCTTTCAGGGGGACGTCAGCAAGTTCAGGAATAATTCGTATTTCTCCGGTTTCGGTTGCGGCGATGTCGAGTGTGTCACCGTGGTCCAGCAGTTGAAATACAGTCTGCAGGTTGTGATAGCCGTCGTCTCTGCGACCGGTAATATGCAGGAACAGATTGAGTTTGGCTGGAGCGGTCAGGGTCAGGGTTGCCATTTAGTAGATTTTCCAATTCTTAATCACGAAAGTCAGGCGGATGTCATCTCGTTGTGCAACCAACTTTTGTGGCAGTGACCAACCGGAAAAATCTCGGTAGCGTTTGAATTGCAGTTGCCAACCGGATTGTTCCAGGGTCAGCAGTTTTTTGTCATCCGAATAGCTGGAGGCGGTGACTTCGCTCATTGGCGATTGCAGGCCTCGGGTCCAATAGTAGAGTTCCTGCACCGGTAGGCTCCAGCCAAGAGTTTTGGTGAGCAGAGCCTCGGGCGTGGCGGCAAATACCTTGGGCTTGTTGCCGGCCTGAATGGTGACACCGCTGTGGTTGCCCCGTATCCAGGTGGCACCCTGACCCAGAGGGCCGCTTAGGTGGATGGCATATTGGTTGGGCTCCTGCTTCCAGTTGAAGTACAGGCTGCCGGAATTGTCGGGCAGTCGAATACCCAGCTTGCCCTGAACTTCCCAGTGAATAATTGCCTGCAAGTGCGCCTGGTAGTCATCCTCGCTTTCAAACACCGGGGCCGTTTTTGTCGGCTTGGGGCTTTTTTGAGGTCTTGAGGCTTTCTTCGTTTGGTGGGTGACAGTATCAGTTGCCGCAGCTGGTGGTGGCTCGGGCTTGGGTTGTGAACTGCAAGCGCTGAGCAACGCGCAGAATATGAGCCCAAGCGCGGGTGCTCTAGCTGTTTGAAAAGGTATGGGAAAGCGGATCATGTTGTACGATTTGGCGTTGGTCGCTCAGGCTGGACTTGCTATGGGTCCAGCCGTTGAATGGTTTCGAGAATGATACTGCTGTTTTTCTTGAGCTCAAGGCCCTGTTGCCATATTGCTCGAGCTTCTTGATGAGCGCCGGTTTTCCACAAGACCTCGCCCAAATGTGCGGCTATTTCGTGATCGGGCATTAATTTCATGGCCTGTTGCAGTCGAACCAGAGCTCCCTCCAGGTCGCCTTCACGGTAGAGTAGCCAGCCCAAGCTGTCGATGATGGCGGCATCGTCGGGGCGGATTTGAAGGGCCTTGGTGATCAGCACTTTGGCTTCTTCCAGGCGGTCGGTGCGATCTACCAGGGTGTAGCCCAGTGCGTTAAGTGCGGTGGCGTTATTGGGGTCGTATTTCAGCAGGGTGCGCAGATCCACTTCCAGCTTATCGATCATATCCATTTGTTCGTGGAGCATGGCGCGGCTGTACAAGAGTTTGGTGCTGGTGGGGAAGCGCTCGAGACCGTCAGATAGTACAACTTCTGCGGCATTGAGCTCGCTGTGATTGCTGAGAACCTCGGCTTCCAGCAAAAACAGTCTTTCGGCCTGATCCGGGAATTTATTGCGCAGATCGTTAAGGCGGGCGTGGGCCTTCTCTTTCTTATCGGTGCGTACCAGTATGTCAGCGCTGTGCAGCAGCGCAGCGATAAAATCGGGGCCGGGTTCCACTCGCAGGTAGTTCTGCAGTGCCAGCTCATAATCTTCCCGGGTTTCGGCAATGCGTCCGAGATAGTAAAGGGCCGATGAGCGACGCTTGGGGTAACTGAGCAATTTGTTGAAGTGATTAGTGGCCGCTTCCAGTTCGCCCAATTCTCTAGTGAGTAGCGCCATGCTGAACAGCAATTCGGAATCGTTGGGCGACTGTTGCAGTAGCGTCTGGAATTGCTCTTGAGCGGCTTTCAGGTCAATGCCGGCCAGCAATCGCGCGTATTGCAGGCGCAGGCGCTGATCGTTGGGGTATTCGTTGAGCAGTTGCTTGAGTCGCTGCAGGGCCTTGTGGGTTTTCTTCTCCGCTAGCAGCAGGCGCGCTTCAAGAGTTGCGGCGGGAATCAGCTTTGGATCTATGGCCAGAGCCTGACGGGCATAGTCTAGCGCTGTGTCGATATTGCCCGCCTGGTGATGCAGAAGCCCGGTCGCAGTCATCAGCTCTGTGTTGTCGGGGGTTTGCTGCAGCAGTTCCTGGTAGCGCTCGAGCAACT
>JALUYN010000028.1 GCA_027012915.1 Cellvibrionaceae bacterium | reverse complement strand
CCCCCGTCTGCCCCGGAACAATATCGCTACCGGATTGTGCAAACACTGAAGCATTCGACAAACGTCTTCACTCAGGGCCTTAGTATTGAAGGAGACCTACTGTGGGAGTCCAGCGGGCTCTACCGGCGCTCATTTCTGCAGCTTCGCTCCAAAGGTTCGCTCGTACCGATTGCGGAGTTTCACTACCCCAACCGCCATTTTGCCGAGGGCATCGCAGTCTACGGTGACTACCTCTATGGGCTGACCTGGAAGTCCGGCAGCGTCTACCGCTGGCACAAGCACGACCTGCAGCTGAATAAGCGCTTCTCAATCGAGGGTGAGGGCTGGGGCATGGCCCGCTGGAAAGAACATTTGGTAACCAGTAACGGCTCTGACATTTTGAGCTTTCGCGACCCGCAAAATCTGAAAACCAAACGTCGCATCGCCGTCCGCTTGGGATTGCGCCCCGTCTATAGCCTCAATGACCTTAGCTCCGACGGTACCGGTATCTGGGCCAATATCTGGCAAGACAATCAATTAGTGCGGATCAACCCCGAAACGGGCAACGTCACGGGAGTACTGATTTTGGACAAGCTGACCGAGGCTAATCAGCAGGGTAGTTATGAGAATGTCCTCAACGGCGTTGCCTGGGACAGCAGTACCGGGACTTTATGGGTAACGGGGAAGCACTGGCCAAAAATGTATCAATTGAAAATACAATCAGGACAATTCTGAACGACAGGAAAATCAAGAACCTGTCTTTTGCTCGCCATCTTCGTCTTGCGGCAGATTACGCTCCAGATAATTCACTTTCAACCACCAGGCTCTGTCAGATACGGCAAACAGACCATTGCGGCAACGTCGCTCTCCCCTACCACGCTGTTCCGGGCTTGGAGCTTGCTGCGGTGGTGAGTATTTGCGCCTGTTGCGCTGACGGCGGTCCGCAAAAATAGAACCGGATAAATCGATGCCTGCCATTTTAGAAAACCGGGATTACCACTAAATCAGAAAAAGTGCTTTATTATCGCACGTTGAAATTAACGACAAAATCACCCGAATGGGTGAGTTTAAAAACGCGACATGGGACTTGTTGTCTTGCTCTCGATAAAAGGGAGCTAAGTGCTTATTCCTGGACCTCTCGAGACAGATATTCAGCAACCATGCCATCGAGAATGATTTGGCTCGTCTCTTCACGAAAAACTCCATCGAGGTGATTAATCAGAGCCTGCGCCCAGGGCAATTTGGGGTTAAGCGGCAGAAAAAACGGAAACTCTTCGAAACAAGCACTCATATTCAGTTTGTGGTCCACCCCACCCATTTCATAGACCGCCACCAGCGGATCGGACACAAAACCGTCAATGCGTCCCGCTTTAAGTAGCCTCGACAAACGCACTACACCACCGTTCCCTGTAATGGCCAGCATATTAGGGCGCCCTTTATTCATAAAGATGTAGTCGTCGACCTCACCACCGTAGCCATAGTCCTGGATATACCCCAGATTCAGCTCTATCAGAGACTGCATGGACTCGTATCTCCATGACGATGAATCAAGCGTAAAAACACAAGTGCGATAGCTCATGGTCGGCACTTGGGTAAACAACATTCCTTGCACCTCGGATGGCACTGAAGACACCAGACCATGCACATGCTCTCCGCGACGTGCCAGCATCAAGGCGCGCGACCAGGGATAGAATTGCACCTCCAGCTCAATCCCCAAGCCTTCGAAGACATCTTCGAGATACTCCACCACAATGCCCTTGCGACCGCCGGATCGCTGCAAATCGGCACAGGAATACGGGCACCAGTCAGTCGTGGCCAACACGACCTTATCTGGAAGATCCACAGGCTGCGCCCGAGACATGGACGCGGCAAAAACCAGAGCTAGTATAAGAAAACGCAATGTAACCTTTCGCCAAATGAACGGGTTGATCAGTTCAATCGACTATAGCACAGTCAAAAACGCGGCCAAATTACACCAGGAAATAGAAGGGTTTCACCACCAACCGGTTACGACCGTTGTTCTTGGCTTCGTACATGGCCTCGTCGGCTGTATTGAGCAGGCGTTGACCCAGCTTCTGCAGATCGTTGCGCGCCTCGCCGACGGGATTCCAGGTGGACATTCCCAAAGAAATAGTGGGACTGATGCTGCCGTCACCTACTACATTGTCCACCCGCAGTGATTCCACAGCCTTACGGATACGCTCAGCCGTGAGGCGGCCGGCATCCTCGTCACACCGGGGCAAGAGGATGACAAATTCCTCTCCGCCGTAACGAGCCACCAAATCGGTTTTGCGCAGCTCCTCCGAAATCGCATCAGCTACGGCCTTCAGGCACACATCGCCCGCGGTGTGGCCGTACTGGTCGTTGATACTCTTAAAGTGATCAACATCGGCGAAAATGCAGGTAAGGAAGTCGTCTCCTCGCTGCGTGCGCTCGAGCTCTTTGGCGAACTCCATATCGAAGCTCATGCGATTGCGCACCTGGGTCAGCATATCGATCTGGCTTTGATAGCGCAGATGCTCCCGGGTCAGGGCGTTCTCGATACAAACACCACAGATGGACGCCAAAAACTCGAGAAAATCCGACGCTTTATCGCGGGTAAATCGCTCTTCTGAATCACTGGCGAAATGCAGGCTGCCGATCAGACTGCCATTACGTACCAGTGGCATCAGGGCCGCTGTTTTGACATTGGAGCAGTTGGGAAACAGGCGACCTGCGGCCAGAGCATCGATCTCACCGAGACTGACGTGCAGATTGCCGGAGTAGAGATTAAAGGCGAAGTCATCGTTGTGACGCAATTGCAGACGGTTGCCATAGCGTCCCAGCTGCAGATAATCCAACACCCCTTCCAGCGTGTAGTCACCATCGACGAGGATCAAACCGACATCCACCAAATTAAAGTGAGTCTGGGCGTCATCCAGCATTACGTCGAGCAGCTCTTGCAGGCTTTTACAGCCCAGCAGGCGCAACTCAAACGAATGAAAGTGATCACTGATGCGCTGATTGTCCTCCAATCGAGCCAGCAACTTCTTCAAAGTTTGCTGTAAACGCGCATTTTCCTGCTCCAAGCCCACAAAAAGCTCTCCATTGACTGCCTTGTTCCTGAAATATCGGCCGGTTTAGCGTAAAATTTGGGATTATTTTTTATTGCCATTGAATCAAGAGTTTTTTCATGAGTACAGAGCTTCTCTCTCCCGCCGGCACTCTCAAGAGCATGCGCTATGCGTTCGCCTATGGCGCCGATGCCGTCTATGCCGGCCAACCCCGCTACAGCCTTCGTGTGCGCAACAACGAGTTCAACAAAATCGAGAACCTGGCGGCCGCCGTGGAAGAGGCTCACAGCCAGGGAAAACAGTTCTATCTGGCCAGTAACCTGTCCCCTCACAACGACAAAGTGCGCAGTTATCTGAGAGATCTGGAGCCGGTAATCGCCATGAAACCAGACGCTCTGATTATGTCAGACCCGGGTCTGATCATGATGGTTCGCGAAACCTGGCCGGATATGCCAGTGCACCTTTCAGTACAAGCCAACGCCGTCAACTACGCCACCGTACAGTTTTGGCAGCGTCAGGGGATCGAACGGGTAATTCTGT
>JALUYN010000027.1 GCA_027012915.1 Cellvibrionaceae bacterium | reverse complement strand
CGGCGCAAGTCCGGCCTTGGCGCCAGCACCACCAGGTAACACATGGCGTACAATAACGCCGCCGGACAACTGCCACTCTTTCTGCAAACGCTTGTCCAGTGGCTCAACGACCAATCCCAAGCGACCGCCTGAGTTCTCTTCTGTCTGAGTTGATACAACCTCTTCACCGTCCTCACCGGGCAAACGACCCACTTCGACTTCAATAAGCTTGCGTTTAGCTTCGCGCATCACCACCACTTCGATTTCCGAGCCCGGTTTTACAGCCCCCACCGCGTGAGGCAAATCGCTGGAGGATTGTATATCTGCCTTACCAAAACGAACAATTACATCACCAACTCTCAAATCCGAATCCGCTGCAGGGCCTTCAGGATCGATTTGAGAGATCAAAGCCCCCATAGGTTTACTTAGCCCAAAAGACTCCGCGAGACTCTTGTCGACTTCCTGAATCACAACCCCCAACCAACCGCGATCCACACGACCTTTTTCCTTAAGTTGCGCGACAACGTTTTGCGCCAAACTGGAAGGAATGGCAAACGACAAACCTATCGAGCCACCTGAGCGGGTGTATATCTGTGAATTGATGCCGACAACCTCGCCCTCAAGATTAAAAAGAGGGCCTCCGGAGTTTCCGGGATTAATGGCAACATCGGTTTGAATAAAAGGAACATAGTTTTCGTTGCGCTCGCTAGGGATACTGCGCCCAATGGCACTGACAATGCCTGCACTGGCGGAAAAATCGAGACCAAACGGCGACCCAATCGCCACAACCCATTCACCAACTTTTAGAGATTTGTCGTCCGCAAACTTCAGCGTCGGCAAATCCTCACCGTCAATTTTCAACAATGCTAAATCCGAACGCGGGTCGGTGCCTATTACGGTAGCTGTGTACTCACGTCGATCTACCAGGCGCACCTGAATCTCGTCTGCACTTTCAATGACATGATTATTGGTCAATATGTAGCCGTCGGAGGAAATAATAAAACCGGAACCCATCGAATGAACATTGCGTTCGGGCATACGACGGGGTTCAAATAAGTGTCGGAAGATATCGGGAATATTCTGCTGCCCCTGAGGCAAACGCAGATTGCTGCGAGACTTTACCCGCTCCACCGTATTGATCTTTACAACTGCAGGCGACGCCTTTTCGATCAGCGCGGTGAATTCTGGTAGTCCTGAATACGCATGAACACTGAGGCTCATACATAACGTTGCCAACAACGCACCAATCGCGGAAAAAAACGAAACCCCACGAACCGCAACATCACGAACCATAACTGAACTACTCCACTATCATCAACTCCACTGGAGTGGAGTTACATCATCAATCAATACCGGCTGAACACGGGTGTCGTGGCGCCGATAGTAACTGTGCAGGCGAACAAACACCGCCCCCACAACAAAACCACACAAAGCCGCTAGTATGACCGTCCCTTCCGAGCCATCGTTTGAACTGCCCAATAGAGCACCGGCAATTAAGCCCAACAACGGTGTCAGATAGACTAACAAGGACCCCTTCACCACAACTTGATCGGGAACGCCGATCCTGACTTCATCACCAACGGCATAATCACCCCCGGGACGACCATCAAGTAAAACTCGCAACACACCATGAGCGCGTCGATTGGCTTCATCGGCAGAGCTCCACTTTACGATCAGACGCTGTCCGCAACCTTTTTCTGCGCTGCAGGCGTCACAAGTAGAACGCTGGATGGTCTCCACCCATAGACAGTCTTTTTCCACCTCGAGGACAGTGCCGGTTTCTGTTACCCACTCCACAGCTTCAACCGCTTCCATGGTTAACCTTCACCAAATTGAACTGAAGCGGCGACACGCTCAGCGGTCACCACGGGAATCTCACCCACCACAGATACTGTGTAACCACTCTCGTTATTGCGCAGTTGTTGCATCACCACCACGGATGCCCCTCGCTGAGCATTCCCCTGATAAGACAAGGTTTCAGACTGAGGCTGCAAGAATACCGAAAACGTTGACAGTCCATCAGTAAAGGACAGGGATTCCCCCTTATCGTCATGCTTGTTGAAGGACGTCAAAACAAAACCGCTGGGAACCCAGCCAAGCGACCAGCGAGCTTGGCTGTCCATCATATAATCACAGATGTCGGAGCCTACTTGCTTCATTTGAGCGGCACCAGAACCGGGCTGCTCCGCCTTATCACCCACCAACAATTGGGAAAACTGCATTCTCTCAAGAACGCGACGACGATTATTAAGCGTCATGGTTAATAGAGGCAGGCTCGTCACCTCATCCAGAAACAGAGTGTAGCCATAGCGATACTCGTCTCTTGGAACCACGTGCAGCACCCTGGCCTGACGCCCTGCAACACGCTGCTTACCTTTGATAGAAAAATGATAGTGCTGACTTAAACCATTGAAAGCGATCACTTCGCTCTGGAAATTACCACGAGCCAAACGCTCAGAAAGGGTTAGACAAGTGGGTTTAAGGCCACGTCTTTCAAGATTCCTGACAGGACCATTGAGGTGCTCAAGCCACTCAACTTCCTCGCCATCCACAACTCGATGCACCAGTTTCAGCGTCTCAAGCATGCCGCCATGCTCGAAACTGAATGTACCCGAGTAGTTAAGCTCTCGCAGGGCACGAGACATTTCCGCCAATAAGGCCTCAGCAGAGGGGGCTTCCTGCTGCGCATGCGCGTGAGCACTCAGAAGCGTTACAACAACTAACAGACAACGGCAAACCGGCTTGAAAACATCCAATAGCCTATTGCGCATACAACCTCTTCCCCATCGGCAAACATTGACAACTTAAGTTACGAAGGCCCGACCGCAAAATTGGCCTCTGTTCCGTACATTAGCCCTCTACTTTTCTTCCACACCCCGAACCGGAACTCGCGCGTAGGGCAGTATGCCCCGATTGCTGTTCAATGCCGCCTGATTAGCATGCAGGGTCATGATTTCCTGAATGTGCTGTTGTACTTCAATAGAAGGCATCGTCGAAGGCTTCAAAACGATCTGAGGAGCCTGTGTAACAGCGTTGGATTGACGCTCTTTCTGGATAAAGCTGGAGACAGGCTCACTACTCACGGTGCGCGCTGCAACTGAAGGCGCCTGAAATCCGGCGGGCAGAGACAAAGTCGCTGGAGATACCGCTTGTGGAATTTCAGTGCGACTGGCGACCTGTGCTTCCTGCGTAATTGATTGTTGCTGACTCAATTGTGCGGTCATCACCACCACGCCAGCTACCGACGCCGCAATGGCTACTCTGGCAGCATTATGGAACCAGCCTTTTTTCACCTCTGGCTCGTCGTCAATTGCCTCACGGATCGAAGCGGACAAATCAATACGGGCAGTTGCGGGAGCCTCTCCCTGCATCACCTGACTGATCAACTGATAACGGGACCACTGTTTTCTCACATCGTCATCCGACTCCGAAGCCTTGATAATACGACGCAACTCCATATCAGAAGCTTCGCCATCTACCAGAGCAGATATGGATTCGTTCAGTTGTTCCTGTCCGTTGTTTTCGGTCATAGCAATGTCACCAAATCTTACATTTTTGTCATTATTGACTTTCAACTCATTCAAACCTGCACGCCGCCATTGTTCGAGGCTATCGTGGCACATGATTGTGACCCAGACTTTGGCAAAAGGTTCACGCTTCAGCACCGATTAATGGCTGAATACTCTTATCAATTGCTTCCCGGGCTCGAAAAATCCTTGATCGTACAGTCCCTACCGGACACGCCATGATGTCGGCGATATCCTCATAGCTAAGCCCTTCCATTTCGCGAAGGGTAACCGCGGTACGCAGATCTTCAGGCAGCTCAGTTATAGCCTTATGCACCATGGCGTGCAACTCATCTCGAAACAGATTGTTTTCTGGCGTATCCACATCCTTGAGCGACTCACTGCCCGAGTAGTACTCAGCTTCTTCAGCATCCACATCGGTGGTCGGCGGACGACGCCCGCGGGACACAAGATGATTCTTTGCCGTATTCACCGCAATGCGATACAACCAGGTATAAAAGGCGCTATCACCGCGAAAATTCTTCAGAGCACGAAACGCTTTAATAAAAGCTTCCTGAGCCACATCCTGGGCCTCATGGGAATCTCTCACAAAGCGCCCGATGATGGACAAGACCTTATGCTGATACTTGAGCACCAGCAGATCAAATGCCCTCTTGTCCCCTTTCTGGACTCTTGCGACCAACTGCTGATCGGTTTCCTGCGCAGACTGCGCCGTCATGCTTTTCTCCAACAACCTTACTTTCGGGAAAGACCCGCACTCACGAAAACTATCATAGCAGAGTGCGTATCGCACAGAGCAGCGTTCATTCCTAAATCAATCGCGTTTAATGACCGAGAAAAAACACCCGAGTTCAATAAATCTGCCATTTTTGTCGAATGACGCATAATTTAGTTTCCTCGCCACACAAGATGTACAAAATCCGCACAGCAAAATCGGCTCCGCCCTTGGCCAGCCCTTTTCAATGGCGCATAATCCGCTCCTTAGTCACTGCCGGGAACACCCCTTCGATATGAGCAAACACTATTCACACGACATACTGGTTATCGGCAGCGGTGCAGCGGGTCTCACTCTAGCGCTGTCCCTGGCCAACCAGTATCGCGTTGCCGTACTCAGCAAAGGCGAGGTAAACAA
>JALUYN010000026.1 GCA_027012915.1 Cellvibrionaceae bacterium | reverse complement strand
TTCGGAGGTGATGAGTCCAAGGAACCTTCGGTCGATGTGAAAACAATTCACGCCAAAATTGACCAGCTGACTTTGGAGAACGATTTTTTAGAAGGAGCGCTCACCAAGGGGGGGATTACTGAGCGACAAACGATGATCGACCGCACACACAAGCTGTTTATTACGAGGTAGGCCAAGTTGTTGTCGATCATTTGCGGTAGCGTCTACTACAAGCCCAAGCCTGTCAGCCGCGAAACGTAGGCATTGATGAACTGCATTGAGCGTCTGCATCTGGATTATCCCTTTGCAAGCAGTCGCATACTGAGAACCTGGTGTGCAGTGAGGGGCACGAGGTTGGCCGTAAGCGAGTTGCTAGCATGCTGAAGGTTATCGGTATCGAAGACTTATATCGCAAGCCAAAGATGAAACAGCGGCACCCAGAGCACAAGGTTTATCCGTACCTGCTTCGAAAACTGACGGTCACTCGAGCCAATCAGGTCTGGGTGATGGATATTACGTATATCCCTATGGCCCGCTGTTTTGAGTACTTGGCTGCAGTAGTTGATTGGCACTCCCGCCGGGTGCTGAATTGGAAGCTATCAACGACTATAGATACTCATTTTTGCCTTTTCGCCGTTGAAGAAGCACTGGTAGAACATGTTGCACCAGAGATCATGAAAACCGATCAGGGCGGTCAATTCAGCAGTTTAGCCTTCGCTGAAATACGAAGAAATTTACTTGCAGGCATAGGACACCGTTTCAGCAGCTAGAGCAGGACTGGATCGCTATTTCCGCTTTTACAACAATCGGCGCCGGCATTCCAATCTTGACCGAAAAACACCGGATGAGGCTTACTTCAATCATCCATCGCTATCCCTGGTGGCTTAATCCCAGGTAAAGATCCACTTATAGAATCGGGATAAGTTGCTCAAAGGGATAGGGCAAGCTCTGGGCTCCGTTTTAGTCGTTCGTTCTATTAAAAAATATGCTAAAGCACTAAAATTAGGCTTCATGTTATAGAAGAGTCTGCCTAGCAGGCTGTTGATTATCCATAAAGGTTTAGTTCAATTTTGCTGCCTATTACTGAATATATACCAAAGATATGCAACCAGCTCTCAATAGGGAGAAATCTGGTTCTGCAAGCTGAACCAGGTGCTGGAAAATCTACTGCGTTACCTCTTGGCCTGCTAGATGCTGATTGGTTGGCAGGAAAGAAAATAGTGATGCTGGAGCCGCGAAGAGTCGCAGCGAAAAGTATTGCTAACTATCTCTCTCGTCAGATAGGCGAAGAGGTTGGTCAGCGAATTGGTTATCAGATTAGAAACGAAAGGAAAATTTCGAACGAAACTATTCTTGAAATAGTAACCGAAGGCGTTTTAACCAGGCGCTTACAGAACGATCCGGAAATATCAGATGTAGGCTTGATTATATTTGATGAGTTTCACGAACGTTCGCTGAATGCGGATTTGTCCCTATTGCTGTCTCTTGAGGTCCAGCAAGCGCTCCGCGATGATTTAAAACTGCTTGTTATGTCGGCAACGATAGATACGAAGCAGATTGCTCGCTATATGGAGGGGGCGGATATCATTGAATGCCCCGGACGGGGGTTTCCGGTTGAAGTGTCTCATGTTGCCAATAGCAAGGATCCCCTAGCTCTTCAGGTTACAAGAGCTTTACGGAAATGTTTGGCTGAAAGCGATACTGGAGATGTTCTAGTTTTTTTACCGGGTCAATCCGATATCCAAAGATGTATCAGAGAGGCTAGAGAGATTTTCGGGGATCGTGTTGATTTGTTGCTTCTTCCATTGTTTGGTGGTCTCTCATTAGGCGATCAGGAGAAGGCCATTATCCCAAACCCCGATGGTAAGCGGAAAGTGGTATTTGCGACCAACATTGCTGAGACAAGCCTGACCATTGAAGGTGTTACATGTGTAATCGATAGCGGGTTGGAGAAGAATCTTATCTACGATCCTTCAAGTAGTATGACTCGGCTGAAAACAAGTTACATTTCGAAGGCTTCGGCAGAGCAGCGTAAAGGCAGAGCCGGAAGAACCATGCCTGGCAATTGTATTCGCCTGTGGAGCGAGCAAAAACACCGGTCATTGAGGGACTATCAAGGGGAAGAAATTCTCTCGGCAGATTTAAGTAGCATGTTGTTGGAGTTAACCCTGTGGGGAAACAATGAATATTCGGATATCAATTGGTTGACTCCCCCGCCACAAGCACATTACGAATCTGCCAGAGAAATGTTGATGTCTTTGGCTCTGCTTGACTCTGATAGCAAGATAACGCCTTTAGGTAAAAAGTGTGCAAGCCTCGGCACATCCCCTAGAGTGGCGGCGATGCTTCATAGAGCCAAGGGAGAAGTTGAGCGGTGTATTGCCTGTGAGCTGGCAGCGCTTATTTCTGACAGAGATTTGTTCTATCAGGGTAATGGGGTTGATATCGTTGATCGATTGTTGGCAATTCAGGAGTACAAATCTGATCGAAAGTCGGCGCTAAAAATGTACCCGATGACGAGATCGGCGGTAGAGCAGCTACTTCAGAATGCTCGATCTTTTAAGCGTAACATGGGGGTAAGCAAATTCTCGGGAATATTTTCACTAGATCAGTTGCAAAATATTGTTGGGAAACTTCTATTATTTGCATACCCGGATCGGTTGGCCAAGAAACGTTCATCGAGTGCGCCCCGGTATCAATTAGCAAACGGGAGAGGCGTATTCCTGCCGGAAGATGACTCGTTATGCAATTCTGATTGGCTAGTTGTAGCTGATTGTGATGCTCAGAAAAGAGAAGGGCGTGTCTTTGGCGCTGCTTCGATTTCCTACGGAGATCTTGAAGACTGCCTAGGTAGTGAGATCAAAATTGAAGAGCAGTTTCAGTTTGACGCGGATAAGCAAAAAATTACTGGTCATAGAGTTTCCTCATATCGTGAACTGACACTGAGATCGAGCGCGATATCCAATGTCCCTACAAATGTGTTCCAAGATTGTCTATCGGACATTCTTCGAGAAAGTGGTTTTAGCGTGTTGAATTGGACTTCTGAATGCGAAAGTTGGCTTTCGCGGGTCGCTTGGTTGGGAAGCTATATCGAGGGCTTCCCGAGCATTTCACAATCTTCACTTACCGATAGCGTTGATGAATGGCTTATCCCATACCTGATGGATGTGGATTCTATGAAAGCCCTGCAGAAGATCAATGTTCTTGATCTCCTGCAGGGCTTGCTGACTTGGGAGCAACAGGAAACCCTTAATCGTGAGGCTCCGCTCGACTACAAAACACCAAGTAATAAAATCGTTCCCATTCGCTACGACAAGGATCAAGGTCCAATCGTGTCAGTTCAATTGCAGGAAATGTTTGGACAAATAGAGACTCCGAAAATCGCTGGAGGGAAAGTAGCTATTAGGTTTGAGTTGCTCTCTCCGGCTCGCAGACCTATTCAAACCACGAGTGACTTGTCTAATTTTTGGTCGACATCTTATTTTGATGTGGCCAAGGAAATGCGAGGCAGGTATCCGAAGCACAGGTGGCCGGAGCAGCCTCTTTTAGAGAAGGCGGGTAAATCCATTAAAAGAAGCTGAAGTGCCAATGATCGCTAGAAAGGCTCGAAAATGTGTCAATCTGCTTTTCTAAATTTGATCTTAACTTGTTGAAATTTATGAATTTATTGGGGGCAATCGTTGGGATGTTAGTTGATGCGACTCATCCCTGGCCCGATGATCCTCTTCAAGCGTTGGCCACTGCCAAGACCAAGCGGCACCTCTGAGTATTACGTGGTCTTAAAGTTTTGTTGGAGCTAGTCGACACAGTTCGTATCTCGAGTGGATTTATCAGGTGCAGAGTTACAATGAAAAACGGGCCAAGCAATTCGTCGATTATTCCTCATTCCCAGTTTGTCCTGGCAGGCTTGCGCAGACGCATTGAGTCCGCAATCGAGCAGCGCGACTGGGCGCTGATTCCGGAGATTGATTCTGCATTGATGAGTGCGTTGTCGAAGGCTTCCGACTGCCCAGAGCGAAACTTGCCGGCCTTGATCCGTGAAGTAGACACAGTAGTCGCGGTCTATCGCCGCTTGATGAACGCTTGTGATGCCGAGTTGGGCATCATGGTATCTCCAAGCTGATCACTCCTTGTTGTAGCGCCTGCTATTTCGCCAGTTTGTTGCAGGTGTGAGTCTTTCGACTATTCTCTAGTCTGAAAACAGTCAGAAATTTGACCTTAGTCGATTTTCTGACGGATAATTTTCGCATAAAGGTCACTTCATTGACTTCGGTAGTTCCCGGCGGCGATTGCGATCAGGGAATTTAGTCATGAGTTAAGCCATATAACGAAATATCTCCGTCTCCAATAGCCAGGGTCCAATTCATGTGGGAATCCTCACACGTTCTGATTGTCGCTGAACCTTCAGCGGCCCATGATCTCGATATCATTTTTAAATTGTTGGGTCTGAACACCGTTGTCGCAACGGCAGACAATTGGTCCCAGCGAATGTCTGACACCGCGTTGGACAAGCCTGAGAAGCTGTTGGCGTGCGTGGTAGGGAACCCTTGCTGTGAAGCCCCGGTTGATTTGATCCAGTCGCTGCGCTCTTGGGACGATACCTTGCCCGTGATACTGCAAGGCGATGGGGCCGCCGTCGGTGACGACTGGGAAGAGAGTATTGCC
>JALUYN010000025.1 GCA_027012915.1 Cellvibrionaceae bacterium | reverse complement strand
TGAGGCGGTCATTGCGGCCACTGATACGCAGGTATTGCTTTATCTGACGTCGATCGGGAATCAACTCATTAAGAGGCTTTTCAACCTCTTCTTTGACAAAACGCTCAAAACGCTCCGGTTGCTTTTCATCGAGGTGCTGAGACAGATCCCTGATCACCACTGGCTCACCGCGCTTGTCTTGTTCCAGGCAGTAGTCGATCACGGCATGTCGACACTGTTGCTGCTCAGCCTCATCTTCGATAGTAGCGCTGAAATTGGAAACAGCGGTTAGAAAGTGATTGGTCTCGGCGGCAATGTCCCGTTCGTCGGTAAAACCGATCCACTGCCAAAAAGTGTCAGTAAAATCTTTATCACCACGGGCACGCAGTACCGATAGATATCCTGGTTCAGCGCCCTCTGCTTGCCATTGGGTAACGTTTAGGCGGCAGCCGAGCAGCACTCCACGTACATCAAGAAAGCGTGAAATATCGAGTGTTAGGTCTGTATTGATGAAATAGCCTTCGTTGTGGCGCACAAAAAACACTGTGAAAAAGTCGCCTTCTGCCAGCGATTCAACCACATAGACCAAGTGACCATCCTCAATCACCTCCGTGTTTTCCAACAGGCTTTTGAGGTGTTCAGTCGCTTTTTTGGTAAAGCTACCAAAGCTCATCTTTTGTTCAAGAAACTCGCGCAACCACTGCGATACCAAACTTACGGATAGATCGGGATCCAACTGGCCATAGACCTTTCCGGCCTTGCCAACATACGCCTGTTTTAGCTCAGAAATAAGTTCCTGGGTCGCGCCATCGATACTCAGGGAATCTTCGGCGCAGACAATGTCTACGGAGGCATCAGCGGCAGGACGGCTCAAACTGTGGGCAACGCAATGGGTTATTGGCATGAAACAGACTCTAAAAAACTCGGATTAAAATTTGATCAAAGCAGGCTCGCGACCACGAGCTTGAAGCGGCAAAGAGTATCGAAAATCAGATCAAATGGGGAGAGGGAGAGCACAATCAGAGGTGAGAGAACCTTCACCTCTGATCGTAAATTTTTCTGAATTGGGAAAACTAGACTTTGAAGCGGGACACTTGCTCCCGCAGCTCGCTGGCCAGCACCAACAGCGCCTCACCCGCAGCCTCCAGCTGATGACTGCTCTCGGTTGTTTCGCTTGCGTGTTGACTGACAGTATTGATATTGCGATTGATCTCTTCAGCAACCACCGATTGTTCTTCAGAGGCACTGGCGATTTGGCAGCTCATATCGTTAATAACCGAGACATCCGTGATAATTTCGGTCAGAGCTTCCCCAGCCTGAGTCGCTTGGGTCACAGTGCTGGCCGCAAATTCCTGGCCCTGCTCCATCACTTTGACGGCATCTTGGGAATAGCTCTGTAGTTCCTCGATCATGGTCTGAATGGTTTCAGTAGATTCCTTGGTGCGGGATGCAAGCGCACGCACCTCATCGGCAACGACGGCAAAACCTCTACCCTGCTCACCCGCACGCGCGGCTTCAATGGCTGCATTCAGAGCCAATAAGTTAGTTTGCTCAGCAATCCCATTAATAACGGACGTCACATCACCGATGCGTTCACTGACATCGCCAAGACGATGAATTACATCCGCCGCGCGCTGCACCTCGGCCGCGAGACCATTGATCGCCTCGATCGCCTTGCTCAGCAACGCCATACCCTGCCCGGCCTCGCTGTTCGCTTTTGACGCAGCCTCTGCGGTACTGGAGACGTTGTGCGCCACCTCATGCACCGTGGCAGACATCTCATTAATGGCAGAAGCCGCAAGCTCAATTTCACCTTGCTGACGATCCATACCTGCGCGAGTCGCCTCGGCAATTTGGCGCAGCTGCTCAGTGGCGCGCTGCACTTTGACGGACGACTCGCTGGTATTACCTGTGATCTGCTGAAAGCTGTCCATCATGGCATTAAAATCACACGCTATTTCCGCCATTTCGTCATTTCCGTGCTCCTTGGCACGGAGCGTCAGATCACCACTGTCTCTAATTCGATTCATCAGCTGTGCAAGGCTGTTCAGAGGATCGGCAATGCTGTTGATGATAAATATATAGGTAACGATGGTAAGGCCTGCCACGATCAACATCAGCCACATCTGTACCTGAGACTTTTGCATAAAGATGGCATCGACGTCATCGAGATAGACTCCGGTACCAATAACCCAGCCCCACTCAGGTACCCCTTGAACAAACGTTACTTTATCAACTGGCTCATCAAAACCTGCCTTGGGCCACTGGTAGCCAACACTGCCTTCCCCGTGCCGCTTTACTACAGCGACCATTTCTTTAAACAGATATTTGCCATTGGGATCTTTGATCAACGCACCGTCGCGGCCCTCCAGTTGTGGTTTGATCGGGTGCAGCAGAATCGTGTGCTTCATATCCAGAACGAAATAGTACTCACCGGCGTTGTAGCGAAGGCCTCGCAGAGTTTCCAGCGCCTGTTGCTGAGCCTGACCGCGACTCAAATCGCCGTTTTCTGCTCGCCGCTGGTATTGCTGAACCACACCACGTGCCACATCCACGAGGTGCTTGGTCTCTAGCTTGCGAGATTCCAACAACTCATCATACAAGGTGATCAGCGCCACACCACTGAGACTACCAACCGCTACAAGAGCAGCGACAACCGTTATCCAGAGTCGTACGGCAACCCGGATTTCTCCCAACATACTTTGCACTTTATAACCTCGAAATTCATACGGCCATTTGAAAACGGCACCCATTTCACCATAAAGGTCGAAGGGCTACCACAGGCAAAAGCTCAATCTGGCGCAATTAAAGGATGTCGGCTAAAACGATGTCGGCTAAAAGGATGTCGACTAAATAGGAACAGCGTTTGGCCGAAACGGCCTTTCAAAAAACGGAACCGGCACAGGCCCTAGACGAGTCACGGCGTCGCAGCCGCTTGAGATTTCATGGCGGATTTTTTCACAGCCTTTCGAGGCGCAGCGTGCTTGACATATTTCTTGGCGCCTTGCAGCAGTGCGTCGAACTCCAACTGTAGACACTCGGTGAAAAACGCCGGATCCGGCATCATCGAACGGCAACAGGTCAAGGCGATCCAGAGCGTTCCGGCATAGCTAAAACCAGTCACGTTGAGGCCCGACCCCTCGAAGGAAACGGACACGGGCATAAACATCTGCATCTTGGCACCAGCGAAATACAAGGGGTCGTCCGGCCCATGAACATTGGACACCGTAACATTGCTGGTAGAGGAAATTGCGTAAATCAAGGCCCGCTGAGATATGGCGCCCGGGAGTATATTGAGTAGCTGTTTAGGCGTTTCTGGACCGAGAGCATTGTTAACTTTTTTACTGGTCTTCGCACCCTTGGACACAGCCAGCAACCGCTTCACCGGATCGCTAACATCGGATTTAAGACTGGCGATGGTAACCCCGATTTGGTTGCCGGCGTCCTGGCCTTTGACTCCACCGCGAGTGCTGACGGGCACCATCGCAGCCATCGAGGTATCTGGCAATTCTCCCTTGGCATCCAGATAGCGGTTCATAGCGCCGCCGACAACCGTCAGGAATATATCATTCACCGTGGTGCCGGCCACATGCTGACGTATTTCTTTGCAGTGATCCATGGGGAAACCGATGCCATCGACCACCCGGTGTGGCGACAGTTTATCGTTGAAGCGTGTGTGGGGCCTGAAGCGTGCGCCCTTGTGTTTCTGCTGGCCTTCGGCGTGTTCGTGCTCGCCGCGGCTGATGAGCCGGGAAATATAGTCCTCCCCCATTTCCAAAAGTAATGGGCCATATTCACGACCAAGATCCAGCGCTCGCTTGCCCAGATTCAACGCCAGCTTTGATCCTTCTACCACCTGATTGGCTCGATGTCCCACGGCGCGCGTCGCCAGCTCCAGCGTATTGGGCTCGCGATCTGCAATGATGGTTTCGGTCTTCTTGTGCCCGGCTTCGTCAAAATCCGCGTCCAACGAGTGCAACGCAGATAGCAACTCTACCCCCGATTCACCGTCAACAGCGGCGTGATGGAATTTGATATAGAGCGCAAAGCTGCCTTTGGCAACGCCCGGAATATTATCCAGCCCCTCGATAATATAGGCTTCCCACAGTGGCTTAGTGAGATCCAACGGGCGGGAGTGAATACGCGCAATTTGAATCATCAATTGACGCCAGTCCCCCGGATGCGGCAGGCCGATATGACGTACGTGATACTCCACATCAATTCGCGCGCAGTCGATCCAATAGGGTCGATCCATGAAAAATGGTGGTTCGACCAAGCGCCGGCGGAAGATCTTGAAGGTGTTGAGACGATTGGTGAAGAAATCCAGAATGGACTTAAAGCGAACCTGCCCGCCCGGCGCGGTGGATGGATCATAGATTCCCAACGCCGCAACGTGCATATACTGGTTGGGTTTTTCCAAACCCAAAAACAAATTATCCAATCCCGATAACTGCTTCATCTGCTCCACCTCATATTCGCCGTCACCCAAGCCGCGGGCATGCAGCGGTTACCCTTGTAATTGTTCTTGTCTTTTTCTGGCAGCTTTTCTTATAGTACTTACCATTTAAACGACAGTACCCGGCGATGGCAAACACTCATCAGAAAAGCGAAACAAAATTTGATCGAGCTCTAATAAATCGGCTGGTGTGAAGCAAAAACGTGGCCTC
>JALUYN010000024.1 GCA_027012915.1 Cellvibrionaceae bacterium | reverse complement strand
TTCGACGACTGAAAGGATTTCGTAGAATTTTTAGCCGTTTTGATAAACTTGATGTCGTATTCAGGTTCTTTATCAACTTCTCATTGATTGCTGATAGGCTAATTAGTGTGAACAGGCCCTAGCAGGATTATTTGCCTATGCGGCTCCACCTGTTCTGCTGGAACGGCTTCTTCAGAAACTTGCCGGAACGGATATGCAGTCGGTATTTGCCTACGAATACAGAGTTCGCAATTATCACGCAGAGTTAAGAGCTTTCTACTATCCAGGGCTTTTCGGAGGTAAATCATTCACTCCAAACGCTCTATCCGAGTTGCCAAAGTTCGATGTCCGTGAATAGGTTGAGTTGGATTTCATACCTACGAGTATTTCTGACAACTTGAAATCGCTGCCCTGTGGTTTACCAGGGCAGAAGGTCGCCATTGGAATGCCAGAAGCTTCCACTGGTTTGCATTGTCAGTTCTTCGATGCGCTGTGCGATCCTCTCAGCGGCCTGATCTGGAGTAATGTCGCCGTAACCACCGATCATGTCGGTGCCAACCAAACCTGGGTGGATGATGGCGACGGATACGCCTGCTGCTTCCAGATCGTGTGCAATGGAGACTGAAGCGATGTTCAGTGCGGCCTTGGACATGCGGTAACCGTAACGGCCACCACTGGTGTTATCGGCGATGGAGCCCATGCGACTGGTAATCATGGCGACCTTCGATCCCGTCGCGAAATTGTCTTTCAATGCTTCCACAGCACGCAGGGGGCCAAGAGTGTTGACTTCAAATTGCTCGCGCAAAGAATCCAGGTCAATTTGACCGAGTACTTCATTGCGAAGAATACCTGCGTTGTTAATTAGCAAGTCAATCTTAACGCCGTTGAAGCTCTCTTTCAGGCGCTCGATCACAGAGTCCTTGCCCATATCGATATTCTCGATGACATCCGCTCCGCTTTGGGCTAGCTCTACGGAGCTTTGTCGGCATAGCGCGTATACCCTGCAACCTTTAGCCTGGTAGTGTTTGGTCAGTGATAGTCCAATACCGCGATTGGCGCCGGTGATTACAACTGCTTGGTTCATAGGTTGTATCCGTCAATATGAGAGTGTGGCGGCATCATAGCAGCTGTTGAGTAGACTGATACTAGAGTATTTGGTTTTTTATTCGACTGTGAGCGAGTCAAAACTATTGAACATCTTGCAACTGGATATCGCCAAATTGAACTAATTGACCCCCGTGCTTTTCGACAAAGCCAGCTGCCAATTGTCTGCTTTCAAAAGGCACGAGCTCAGGCATGCCCATTCCGCCAACCGCGTCACTGCCCATTACAAACCAAGCCGCTTTGGCATCCAGCCAGTAGGGAGACGGTTCGTTGGAATCCAGTGGAGTATGGGTTAGGTCATTGACGTAAATGGCGGCGATGGCTTTTGATTCCCCCGGCAATTGGGTGAACGCCAAGGTGTCGCGTACCGAGGTAAACCACAGGGGATCTTTCTGGTTTAGCAAATGAATCTGCCCTTTGGGGCCCGTGTGATTGACTAACAGCATGCGACAGAAATAGCCGATTTCATCGCCATTGATATTCTGTGCCGGAGGTATTGGGGTGGTGGATTTTTCGCAGGCACTAAGCATTGAAATAGCGGTTGCCGCCAATGCGGAGAATAGTAATCGTTGCCATTGTGTTTGTCTCATCGGCCGGTTCCTTTTAAAGTTTTTTTCGTTTCAGCAGTGTGCTGGCGCCCCACAAACTCAGCACAATCCAAAGCGTCATATAAGATAGGGCTCCCGCGATGCTGATGTCCGCCGATCCCCAGATACCCACCAATTTGCCTACATCAGGTGATGAGAGATTCAAAACTCGGTAAGCGTCTGCTGGGTTACTGAGCAGCAGGCCGATAAACACCGTTTCACTGATACTCCCCTCTTGTGAATTGAGGATCAGGGCCAACACGCCCAAGTCGTACAGCACTACCAATACCAGCCATAGGGACAGGCTCAAGGCGATGGCGCTGCTGCGTTTGTTGGCCAGGGCGCTGACTAAAATTCCCAATGCCAGAAATACTGCGCCCAGCAGCACAGAGCTGCACAGCAATAGAACAAAACTCTGCCAGCCCTCGGTACCATTGCTGTGATTGAACATAAGTACCAGGCCGCTGCTGCCGTAGCCAATCAATACGGCAATCACGATGACCCACAGTGATCCGAGAAATTTCCCTGCGAGCAATTGCCAGCCAGAGATGGGATAACTCATCAGCAAGGGCAGGGTAGATTGTTCCTGTTCTCCAACCAGGCTGTCGAAAGAGATCAATAAACCGATCAGTGGAATCAAGTAGACCCCCAAGCTGGTTAGACCCACCACTGTAATTTGCAGAGGGCTGGCCGCCAGTTGCCCAGAAGGGGCAGAATCCAGCAGGGATAAACTGAGGGACAATAGCAACAGTGCCGCCACAGACAGGACCAGCCAAAGGTTGTGCAGTGCTTGAGAAAACTCTCTGCAAGCGAATAACCAGAGTACTCTCACTGGGCAGCTCCTTGATGGAGAACAGGAAAAAGGTAGTTTAACTTCATTGATTTACTCACCTTCACAGAAGTGACTATAAAGTTGGGTGAGACCAGGCTCTTGTACTCGAATATCTTCTATGAAATCAATCTGGGCCAGGCGCTGTAGGAGATTCAGTTTGCTGGAACTGTGGCAGCGAATTAGAAGCTGTTTGTTTGAGTAGGTTTCGACTTGCAGTTCAATACTACCGTGATTCAGCTGTTGCTTGAGCAGTTGTGTCGATGTGCACTGCACCTGAACAACGATAGGTAGCTGAGCGGATGCCAGCAGTTGTTGGCGATCACCCTGAGCTACCAGGCAGCCATTTCGCAGCATGGTGACTTTTTCACAGTGGTTTTCGATTTCGTCCAGGGAGTGGGAAGAGATCAAAAGCGCACAACCTTGGCGCTTGCACTCGTCAAGAATCTCATAAATATCTCGTCTTACGCTGGGGTCAAGACCACTGGTGGGTTCGTCCAATAGCAACAAGCGAGGTTGTCCTAGTAAAGCTTGAGCCAAACCCAATCGTTGTCTCATGCCCTTGGAGTACTCCCGCACGGCTCGCTGTTGATCTCCTCTTGAGAGACCGACCAGATCAAACAGATCGGTGCACGTGCTGATGTCGATGTTCTTGAGCTTGGCGAAAAACTTCAGCAGTTCCAGACCGCTTGAGTACTGGTTGAAAGCGATGTTCTCGGGTAGATAACCTAGTTGATAGCGCCAATTTTGATCGCCGGAAAAATGGTAGCTGATGCTGCCGCTGCTGGGTTCTATCAGACCGCAGAGCAGTTTAATTAATGTGGTTTTACCGGCACCGTTATGCCCCAGTAGTGCCAGGGTTTCGCCACCGTAAAGTTCCAGAGAGAGATCTTCGAGCGCCTGATGTTTACCGTAGATTTTTCCCAGACGTGAGACCTCAACCAGCGGTTCTGTCTGAGGATCTTCGAGAGCTTCGAGCGGTAACAATGTCGATACATCCTGAATGCTATTCATTGATGTCTTCCTTGCCTGACGATCCAGGCTGACTCATCAGGGGGTAACTGTCCATAACTCCTCCGGGGTAGAAGCCTGGAAATTGCGATTGGCTCCAGCGCAATAGTTCTACGGCAGGGCTGTTCAGCAAGAGTTTGCTTAGGGGATAGCGCCACATCAATTGGTCGACCATGTCGTTAGGTTGATAGGGGCGATCGGATAGACCATCGCCGTTGAGGTCGAACCCGAGGTTGTCACTCCAGTAGTTTCCGTTGCCATCTTTTGACCACTCCAAAAAACGACTGCCCACATACTTTACTTGTCGACGATTGTTTAAAAAGCTGTTGCCAGAAACAGTGTTTCCCTGAGAACCGGCGGTGAAGTGGATGCCAATCTGGCAGTTCTGGAAGTGATTGTCCAAGAGCTCGTTAAAATTTGCGTTGTAGATAAAAACGCATTTTTCCGGTCCCTGGTCGATGATGGGAGTGACGCGATTGTGCTGTAGTACAGAATTATTGGTGTAATTCAGCATAAAGCCGTGATCGCGATCGCTCATGGACTGGTTGTTGGTCACCGACAGATGATGACTGTACATAATGGCGTAGCCAATATGATTATTGCGCGAGGTATTGCCCCTGACTTCACTGTGGTTGGTGTACATATAGTGCACCGCGAATCGCAGATCCTGCATATCGTTGTGCAAAAAACGATTGTTCTTACTGGTGGTGACAAATATTCCGTCGCGTCCGCTGCGAATGCGGTTGCCGATCACTTCCGAGCCTGGTGTATTCCATAGGTGTACACCGTTTCCGCGTTCGTTAACCCGAAGGTCACTACGCCCTTCAATATCGTTGTCGATCACCTGTGCATTTTGGGGCCCCTTAAGGTAGATCCCAATCAGGTTCTTGCGTAAACGATTGCCGGTGATTTTTGCGTTTGCACCTTTGGAGGTGACGAATATGCCTGCATCTTCCTGAGACAAGTCATTGCCGGAATCTTCCACCTGCAACCCCGACAGGGTGACGTCAGGAGCATCGACGGTTATGACTCGACCCAGGCCGCTGCCGGATAAGATCACGCGGTTGTTACCTTCCAGTATTACTGGTTTGTTGATAACAATATTCTCCGCGTAATGTCCCGGTTCTATAACCAGCGTGGCACCTGGATCGAGTCT
>JALUYN010000023.1 GCA_027012915.1 Cellvibrionaceae bacterium | reverse complement strand
TTCCACCAGGAACAGACTGGTGCCGGCGGCTCCTTTGCTGGGGTCTGTCTTGGCAACGACCACGACGACATCGGCGTGTTGGCCATTGGTGATAAAGGTTTTGGAACCATTGATCACGTAGTCGTCACCATCGCGTACGGCGGTGGTCTTAATGCCCTGCAAGTCTGAACCAGCGCCTGGTTCGGTCATGGCGATGGCGGTGACGATTTCACCTGAAATACAGCCGGGGATGTACTTCTGTTTTTGCTCGTCGCTACCAAAGTTGAGGATGTAGGGAACGGAAATGTCGCTGTGCAGTGGCCAGCCGATGCCGGTATAGCCGCCTTTGGCCAACTCTTCGTTGATGATGGTGTTGTAGCGGTAGTCCACGCCTACACCGCCGAATTCCTCCGGCGCAGTGGGCACCAGAAAGCCCTGCTCACCGGCCTTCTGCCAGAGCTCACGGGCTACCTGACCTTCTTTTTCCCACTGTGCGTGGTAGGGGGCTACTTCGGTTTCCAGAAATTTGCGAACACTTTCGCGAAACAGTTCGTGTTCAGGTTCGTATACGGTTCTTGGGATCATGCTCTATTCTCTCTCAGTAACACTGTGTCGTTTATTCGGTTTCCCACAGCGACAGGATGTGACCCTGGTTGGGGTTCATCTGCCCGGCAAGTACCTGTTGGTATATGGCTTCCACCTGGGCAGTGCCCTGGTGCATTTCCACATCCATCCAGCCGCCAACGAAGCCGATAAACTGCATCCAGATGCTGGCCAGTTTTTTCTGGAATTCCGCTCCGCCCCAGTCGCCGATACGCTTTTCTGCTTGAGATGGGGCGAAAAACAGCACTGGTGCCGGCCCCGCTCTCTCTTTATCGGAGGTGCTGCGCTGATCCCAGTGGGAGGCTCCTACCAGGCAGCTGTACTTCAGCTGTTGGTTGAGGTGATTGTGCAGGTTTCCTAGCACAGTACCATTACCCGCGAAGTCAACCGAGGCGCTCGGGGTGGTGTTGTCCAGTTGCTCAATTTGGTCGTAGGTGAGTACTTGATCGTAGCAGCCCAAGCCTTCAACAAACGCTAAATTGCTCTGTGAGGTCAATCCGATAATGTTGTATTTGTGGTTTCGAGATTCGCGATTTTGTTTCAACGCGAAAGCCATACCCAGGGCCGTTTTACTGGAGGCGCTGGTAAGAATAATGTTCTGCGCGCCGAAGAAATCATTGTCATCAAAGAAGTCATCCAGCAGGAACGATGTGGTGAACAGGGGGCGCAGTAGCATCTGCAGCGCTTCGGTATTTTCGCTGTAAATCGGGTCTGATGAGCAGCGAAGGTACTGGTTGTAGATGATGGGCAGTGGTTGGCGATGGGCCGTGGCGTCGACAAACCCTGAATCAGTTACCTTTGCTGGTTCCACGAGCAAGTGAGTTGCCATGGGGTAATAGCCGTAGAAGCGTTCGCCCGGGTGGATGTTGTCGCAGCGCGACGCCACGACATCTGCGAAGCCCCATACCGGGATAATGCCGTTGTGATCCGGCGCCGGAAAAAAGTCCCAATAGTGAAAGGCCTTGCCGATAGCCGCGTAGCTGACGTTGTTCGCGGTAAAGGCGAACTGATCGACTTTCAGTAGAACCTGTCCGTCGTGCAGTTCGTCGGCAGTGCTGAGTACTTGTTGCTGGGTTTGGGTGTCGGAGAATTTTTCCTGGTTTACCAGAAAGCGTGTTGAAACCGTCATGGACCGCTCCTTGCTGTTGTAGGCCTTGTCGCAATTGCAGTAAATTGCCTGGGGATGGGGGGTAGGTTAAAGCCAAAAGTGTAGCTTTGAATTCAAATCGGGTGGGATAGCCAAACGCGCCATATTTTTAGCCAAAAAAGGCAGGCTCTCTGGGAAGATGATGTTCAAATCAGGGTGTTGGTGAGTTCGAAAGCGCAGATCATCCCTGATCTGCGCCTGAATGGCAGCTGGCATTTGTAATACTTCTCTCGGCAATGAAAATGTCAGCTATTGCGTGGTGAGAGTACTGAATTGCTCTTCCAGGTTCTTTTTGCGGCGCGACAGCAGCGGTTGCAGTATTTCGGATTTTTCTAGGGCCTGGGTGTTGGGGTAGATGGTCTCGTTATCCAGGAAGGATTGATCCAGCATTGCCATGGCGCCTTTGTTCGGGGTGGCATAGTAAAGATAGTAGGCGAGCTGGGTCGCATGTTCTGGTTCGTTGAGGAATTCGATCAGATCCCAGGCAGCCTCTTTGTTTTGCGATTTTGACGATACCACCAGATAGTCTACCCAGATACTGCCACCTTCTTCGGGGACTATGTATTTCACGCGGGTGTCCAGGCGCTGCAGGGTCAGTGCGCTGCCGCTGTACATCATGGCGGCGTGAAGATTGCCCGAAATAATCTTGGAGGTGGTGGTGGCGTCCATTGGCGGATGTGTTTGATAGTGAGAGAACTGTTGCTTGAGCAGACTCACTGCATCGTCCATATCGGCGCTGCTGCGGGTGTTGAGGGAGCGGTTGAGGCCCTTCAAGGCCATGCCCACGGTTTCTCGCGGGGAATCCAATACTGACACTTTGCCGCGCAGATCGCTGCTGGGCTTCAGTAGTTGCATCCAGCTGGTGATGCCGGGTTTTATCAAATCAGTGCGATAGGCGATGCCCAGGGTGCCCCAAAAATAGGGCACGGCATACCATTCTGCGGCCTGGTATGCATGCCACCAGCGTTTGTCGATGTTGTTAAGCTTGTCTGTGTAGCCCTTGGGGAGAGCGGTGGTCCAGCCGTTGCGAACATAGCGCTCCAGTACCAGGCCATTTACCAAAATAATGTCGTAGCCGTGGCCTTTACTTTCTTCAAGGAAACTGTCGCGTTGGTCGTCGGAGATAAATTGTTGTGTGACAACATCAACACCGCTCTGGCGCTCAAACTTCTCCAGTAGTTCGGGATCGATGTAATCGGGCCAACTTAAGAAATGAACTTTCTTTTCTGAGGCAATGGCTGGTGAAAATGTCGCCGACAGCAGAGTCATCAAGGGCGCTGCCAACAACACCTTGAGCCAATTAGCAGCTTTCATGTTATCAACCTGATTTATATCGTTATTATTTTAAAAAAGCGAACGTCTGTTTTAGCAAATCTCGCGCCAGAGGAAAAGCCCCGATGTCGAAAAGAATCGCTACCGGGCGCTGTTTAAAGGGGGCGGTCAATTGCCCCAGATAATTCTTGGGGTAGTCCGGGTTGAGTACGCCAATGCTGCCCGCTTCTTTCTTCTTGGGCCAATAATGACCAGTGATGTGGCCATAATTTGTCGTTGCCGAAGGTCTCCGAGAGGTAGGTTATCACTGGAAATAAAATTAAAATGTACAGCGGTTTGGCGACTTTGGTAATGACCCCTTGCACCATTATATGAATAACATCGGTGCCCAAATCTTGATCGTTGCGATTCCAGTTTTTGTCGTAAGGTAGTAGAAATTCCCACAGCCAGATCCACAGGCCGCAGGTGGTCAGTGTGATAGTCACAATGATCTCGGGATTCATGCCCAAGCTGTCTTGGGCAAGGCAGGCGCTAAACAGTGCCGCACTCAGAGAGAAGGGAAACAGCAACGTTGGTAACAGATTGCGCATGGGGATTCTCGCGTGATTGTTATCGCTTTTGTGGGTCCATTCTGACCTGCCGCAGAAAAATAAAAACCGTCGCTGACGGTAGATAAGTGATGTGAAGTTACAGAGAGAGATCGTTTGGTGAGTATTTTTGATTGGTATGTGCAGAATGAGTACTGGTTCGCTGCAGTGCAGTTGACGCTGGCGATGTTGGGGATGGGGGCAACCTTGAAATTGTCCGACTTCCGGGACGTCGCGAGAGAGCCCAAAGGGGTAACTATTGGGGTTTTGGTGCAAATCGTCGCGGTGCCCCTGGTGACTCTGTTGCTTATTCAGAGCGTGGGGCTCGATGTCGGTGTGCTGATAGGCATCGCACTGATCGCGGCAATACCCGGTGGCACGGTTTCCAATATCTATACCTATCTGGCAGGAGGCAATATTCCTCTGTCGATCAGTGTTACGGCGCTGACGACTCTGGGTTGTTTGCTGACTACCCCCATCATTCTCGGGGTTTTGATCGATGACTATATGCCGGCCGATTTCGAAATGCCGGCGGCACAGATCGCTGTAGAGATCGGCGTTTATCTGCTGTTGCCCCTGGTTGTGGGCATGATGTGTTACCGCTTTTTGCCTCAGTGGGCGGAGCTTATTTCACGCATTGGTGTGCGCGGTTCCATGTTTGTCATTTTGCTGATTGTGATTGGCTCTGGCGGTGCGGGACGTTTGGATACTGCGGCCTTTGGTGGTTTCAACGTGATGATGATTGCCAGCTTCTTTGTGGTGCTGGTGTTAATTGGCGCTCTGACCCCGGCGTTAGCTGGCTTGAAGCGGCGAGATACCATTGCCATTGAAATTGAAGTGGCGGTGAGAAATACCAACTTGGGATTGTTGATAAAGGCTTCCCTGTTTCCGGCCATTGCTGGTCAAGCCGATCCCATAGGGGATTTTGTGTTGTTTACCCTGTTGCTCTATGGCGCCTTGCAGATCTTTATCGGTTTGCTGTGGGTGTGGATCCGTCGCAGGCAGGGCGCGGTTGCCTGAGGGCAGTAGCAGTCAGAAAGTTGAATTACAAGGGGTGTCGAGACGCGTATTAATCTGTG
>JALUYN010000022.1 GCA_027012915.1 Cellvibrionaceae bacterium | reverse complement strand
CGACAATGGGCTGGGAGTACCAGTTATTGCTGTTCTCGGTGCTATCGGTTATCAGCATCGTGGTATGGCGAAAATATTTCCACATCAAACCCACGGATACGGACCAGCCGAACCTGAACCGGCGCGGGCAACAGTATATTGGACGTGTGTTTACCCTCAAGGAACCGATCACGGACGGCATCGGTAAAATCCGCGTCGATGATTCCACCTGGAAAATCCGCGGAGAAAATTGCCCCGCAGGCACCCAGGTGGAAGTCACCGATGTGGATGGAACCATCCTCCTGGTCCGTTGCAGGGATTGATACAGGTGTTCAGGTTTGCAGCGTTCAAATTCCGTGTACAATCCGGCCATGGTCATTCTCGCCCCGGCTAAACGCACTTACCGCGCCCTTTTCGGTGCGTTGATCCTGGCGCTGGAGTACATCAGCCTGTTCCATTCACTGGTGGAGCCGATGTGTAAGAGGGGTTTCTGCAAACGTTGGATATGCCCCCGCCGGGCCTTACGCTTAAGGACCGATGATTTCAGCTTATCCAATATTTGAGGGATAGATAATCACAGACATTATTGAGTGACTATGCAGGTTAAATAGGGACTACTTGAGGAGAGAAGCACGGATGAACAGGGATAGTTTGAGACATTATTTGCGACATACGGCTCGCACCAGCTTGGCGGCAGCGTTGTTTCTAACAGACTGCCTTGTGTTTTTTCTTCCCGCAAACAGCCTTGTCTTCGGGCTTTATTTTCAGGCTTGAATTGCCTCATGAGCCTTCATTTCCGAATAACGTTCGTACGGTAACACGTACTTTCGCCTGCTATAATGCTTTCGACGGTTCACCACTGAATTGCGATTTTTCACTCAAGATCACTGGCCTAAAGTCTCCCGCCAATGATATCGCGAACAATGGTGGTCACGTTCACGATACCAATCGTCCCTTGATATTAAACAGGGGCAAACTGGAATATTCAGCAGATCAAGATTCAGCACGCCTGAGCGTGAGGGGCACAACGCTCGCAACAACCCCATTAGTATATGCTGAAGTAATGCACAAATTGCCAGAGGTTTCTGGGAAAATCGAGACCGATGCGACGGTAACCTCACCGCATGGCTGGGTCTGTGTGAGCAGTTGCTATACCAAGACATCGTGGCGAGATACCATTACCTATGATGTTGGCATCAAAGGTCTTGTCGAATTACCTGGTTCTTTGAATACCGAAAACCCAGCTACGGCGGTTGGTGATTACATCAAGGTTCGTGGGGATGCAAATGTACATCCGAAGGGCTCTTTTGGCACACCATTTGCCTTAGCTGCGCTTAAAAATATTGCAAAAAAATATAAGAAGCTAAAGGGGCGTGCCTTGAGCATCAATGATATGAGCCTGCCCAAGGGCGGGCTATTTGACGTACACGACAATTGGAGCACGCCTCATAAAACACACCGTAGGGGTAAAGACGGGGATATCAATCAGGATGGAATAGCCTGCCTGTCTGATAAGAAGCTTCGGAGGGCGATAGATGCAGCGATTAAACCACCGACTAAAGGGCAAACCAGACGGTACTGTGAATCTGGAGGCAGAAAACATATTGACCTGGAGCCGTTTTAAGAAATCAATGGAGTTTGATTATGTATAGAACTGACTGGACTTCTGTTCACAACAAAGAGAAATTTATCGAACGAGCCTTCAGTTTGCTCGTTATTGTGGTGATCAATCTTTTGGTTTCCTCAACAGCGCTCGCTGTTGGATTGATTCCCGTTCCCACACTCAAGAACGTCACAACCCGTGCCAAAGTAACCTACGACCCGGCAAAACAATGGTATCGCTACCACTATTCGGTGGATAACCCGGCCACCAATACCGGGGAAATCTGGAATATCAAGATTGATATCAGTCGCAGATTTATCGACGGTAGCGTAAGGCTGAACCCGAATGGTTTAACTATTCCCCTAGGAACTGCCACCTCAACCTTTACCGAAGAACTAGCGGATTATAAGCCGCCACTCGGCTTTCCACTGGGGCAGAGTGTTGTATCCATCGGCCAACAGTTACCATCTGGCTGGGACGGTGGCTTTGGTCGTGATGGCTATGCAGGATTCTCATCTGGAAATGACGCAGTACGAATTACTCCAGGATCCAGTCTAGGAGGCTTCGTGCTGATCAGCCCCGGCCTGCCGACTATACGTAAAATGCAGGTTATTCCGGATTGGATGCTTGTCGTGCCGAATCTCGACGATGTAACCGAAGCAGAAAAGCAACAGGCCGGAGACATCGAACGCAAGATTATTTTCCATACCCATACATTAGGCCCTGCCGGAGTGACGAACTTTGGCGGCTTTTCGCACTGGAATCTGCTGCGCGATGACATCGAAAAGGCAATCACACTGGGGTGGATTCCCGATACGACTTTGGCAGGAACCATTAGAACCCAGCTTGCTTTCGCCCGCACGGCACTGGACGCACAGGACGGCACACTCGCAAAGACACGCCTGCAAACCCTGCTTTCCACTGTCCAGGCAATCACGCCAGGGCAGAAAATCAGGCGGGAGGCCTACGATTTGATTGTGCTGAATATCCAGAGCCTCCTCAAACACACTGCCAACACACCGATTCCGTTTGAGCCGGCTTACTCGCTGACGCCTCCGACCTCCACCATACCTCTCGGCAAGAGGCAGACACTGGTCGCCAGTGCGTTCAATGTGGCATTCAACAATGCTCCTATCCCTGGTGAATTCTTTGAGGCCAGAATCGTTGAGGGCCCGCATATGGGCCAGTCATGGTTTTTGCAAACAGGCGCCAATGGCGAGGCGCCATTCAGTTATGTTGGCACGAAGGTTGGGAAAGATCATATCATCATTTCCCAGCTTCTTGGACTCATAAAAAAAAGCCCGTAATGCTTGCCTTTACAGGGAGTCTGAACACGCTGTTGGCAGGGGGAACTCTATTGGCCGGACCACCACCATTGGGTGGAGGCGCAGCGGGAACCATTCTGGCAGAAGCCGAGGTGATTTGGTCAGGTGGTCCGGATCTGGTGGTTCCTTTCTTTATGCCCCCGATCATCAAAAGCAAGGGGGGAAACACTGTCTTTATTACAGATCGCACTGCCAATACGGGCAATCTGGTATCACCGACATCCACCACACGTTATTACCTGTCTGAGAGTAATATTATTGATCCAAATACCGCCATGGTTGTCGGCGAGCGGCTGGTGGACCCCCTTCAACCGGGGCAATCGAGTGGCGTTAATACCCTCAGGTTTACCATTCCCGACGCGCTACCGGCCGGTACTTATTATATGGCGGCCTGTGCCGATGCGGATCAGGGAGTTGTGGAGTTAAGCGAAGACAATAACTGCTCCTTCAATCAACTCCAGACGTCCTCTTCGATGGTTGTACCAATGGAGACTGTTCTCGATGTTACACCGCCTGTCGTAACTGCACCCGCAGATATTTTAATAGAGGCAATAGCCATCCTGACCCCTGTAAATTTAGGCGTGGCGCCCGCCATTGATGCACGGGATGGCCCGTTAACGGCGACCGCTGATAAAACTGGGCCATTTGCTTTGGGGAGCCACGCTGTGACATGGAGCGCTACAGATGCTGCGGGCAACACAGGCACAGCCATGCAGACTGTGACAGTCGTAGATACCACACCACCAAGAGTTACGGCCCAACTGGTTCCCGTGGATGTGGAGGAGAATGAGGGTACGTTCCGTGTCGTCTTCTCTGCCACGGATATTGTGGACCCAAATACGGTTATTTCAGCCACACTGAACGGTGCGGTTGTGAATAACGGCCAGATTGTCGAACTGGGTCGTGACGAAGATGTGGAAGTGACGTTCGAGCATGGCAAGCTGAAGGTCGAGGGTATGATCTTCTCGCTATCCGCAACCGCTACCGATGCTTCGGGTAATGCGGCGACTGCTTTCGCTGTTTTTTCATTCCAGAGCGAGCGTGATGATGACAAGAAGGCACATGATGAGAAGAAAAAACACAAGGATGATGAGGAGCATGAATCTTAGTTGCTCTTGGGTGGATTATGGCAAGGCAAAGAAAATGTGGATCGACCTGGTCAACCTTTTTGTGGCACCCAGTTAAGCCGCTTTTTTCATTTCCAATAATTGCTGTTCATAGTCACAGGGACTCATGTAATCCAAATAGAAACTGAGACAAGGGTGCAAGGTTTTCAGCGCTCAAAATCGGTGTACAATCTGGCCATGGAAAACCTCGCACAGGGTAAACGTACTCACCGCACGCTTTTCGGCGCGTTTATCCTGGCGTTGGTGCTCAGCCAGACACTGGCGCTGGCGCATCGGCATGCACTCGACAGTCCCGCATCACATGACTGTGCGCTGTGTCTGTATGCCCAGCATGTCGGCGACGGTATTCCTTCCAGTCCATTTCATTTCTCCACCACGGCATCCGGTTTTATCGCCGTGCGGGAAACCGTTCGTTCCCTGATTTCCCTTACCTCACTGCCCTTCCTGTCCCGCGCCCCTCCTGTCGCACTGAAATAAATTCGCTATTTTTTCGTGGTACACGCCCTCCCCGGGTACGCACCACAGGTTTGCCTTGTTGTCTGTGACGAAAACCGGACGACGAGGCGCTTCAGGAGATGATTATGACTCGAATTCGTACCCGCATCGGGACGGGCCTGCTGCTTGTGGCCGTCCTGGTTTCCCCCATGCCTTCG
>JALUYN010000021.1 GCA_027012915.1 Cellvibrionaceae bacterium | reverse complement strand
TCACAGATTCCCCCGTTCTGGGTTGTTGTACCGGCTGCAGGCGTAGGCGCCCGCATGGGGGCGGACAAACCGAAGCAATACCTGCCGTTGTTAGGCAAGACCATTCTCGAGCACACCCTGGAGCGGTTGTTGGCGCTGCCGCAATTGCAGGGCATTACTGTGGTTTTGAGCCCCGGCGATGATCTCGGAGCAAACCTGGGGGTGATGTCTCATCCCAAAATTAGCATTGCCGATGGCGGCCGTGAGCGCTGTGATTCGGTGCTCAACGGTCTGGCATCATTGCGTGATCGGCTCACGGACAATGATTGGGTGCTGGTTCACGATGCGGCGCGCCCTTGCGTTGCTCACAGTGATATTTTGTTGCTTCTAATGCGACTGAAAGATCACGCTGTGGGCGGTATTCTGGGAACGCCGGTGAGCGATACGATTAAACGCGTCGCGCAGGGGGCCATAGAGACCACTGTAGATCGCTCTGTACTGTGGCAGGCGCAAACACCGCAAATGTTTCGCTACGGTCTGCTATATAACGCGCTTGAACAGGCTCTGCAGAAAGGCACTGTTATTACCGATGAAGCATCGGCGTTGGAAAGTGCTGGTTACAGTCCTGCCATCGTTGAGGGCAGGCGCGACAACATCAAGGTAACGCGACCGGAGGATTTACCGGTGGCGGAGCTTATTCTTAACTCCGAACAAGCAGGGCAGTAATTCAGTGAGAATAGGACACGGCTACGACGTTCACGCTTTTGGCGAAGGCGACAAAATTGTTATCGGCGGTACGGTAATTCCCCACTCTCATGGGCTAATTGCCCATTCTGACGGTGATGTGCTGTTGCACGCCCTGTGTGACGCGATACTCGGTGCGCTGGCATTGGGGGATATCGGCAAACATTTTCCCGACAACGATCCGTCTTACAAAAACGCCGACAGTCGCGCGCTCTTGCGCATGGTGTTTGCCAAGGCAAAAAGCCTGGGTTACCAACTGGTGAATACTGATATGACCGTGATCGCGCAGGCGCCCAAGATGGCGCCCCACATCGAGACCATGCGTCACAATATCGCCGCAGATTTGGAGGCGGACGTGACTCAAGTGAACGTCAAAGCAACCACTACTGAAAAGTTGGGCTTCGAAGGGCGTAAGGAAGGCATCTCCGCCCACGCCGTGGTGATATTGAGTGCAAGTTAACAGCAATGCTCGTCGCCTGATCACTCGGTAATTCTCCTTGCCAGTCGGGGCCTGTAACGACGTATGCACCAGCCTCACTGCCTGTCTCGCGCGTGCCAACGGTAGTAAACACATTGGTCCATGCGTCCATAAATGGCATCACATAGTAGCGCTCGGTGTGTGGAACAGTGAGTACTACACGGCTCTGAGTCAGATCCAGCCAGCCGATGGAGTAGAGCGTGTTGTTGTTGGGACGCACAACGGAGCGAAAGTTATGATCCGGCATTACATGGTCGAGGTGGTTTGTTGAACCCTCGTTGAGCGAGCCCATGGCGGTTCGGGTTTCATCCATAATCACCAACGGGTAGGCATACAGATAAGCCTTGGCAGGCATTTGTCGTTTAGAGAATGCCAATACGTGGTCTTTTCGGTGCTGGCCGAGTACTCTTTCGTGTATAACAATCATAAAGAGAGAGATTATGCCCTCCGATTCAAAGCTGATTGATGTCAGCGGCAAACCGCGTTTTGGTCATTTTGAAGACGTCATCGATCACATCAATGTTGAGGATGCAGATTACCGCACACCCTTTAATAAACCTGCCTCCAAAATCAGAAAACACTTTGCCTATAAGCGTTTTCAATACCTGGGCGGAGTCAGTGGCGACTTGATCTTTGGCTGCGCCATGGCCGATACCCGTTATATAGGGGCGGTCTTTGTTTATGTCTACGATGTCAAAAGTGGCGAGATCAAAACCTGGGATCTGAAAACGCCCCTGAATTTCGGAATGACGCTGACCAATACTCAAGATAACGGCCAGAGCCGGTTTCAGAAAGGCGACAAACGGGTTGTGATGGATTATGCAAAGCTCGACGATGGTACTCGTTGCAAATCCCTGAGAGTCGAGTTTGGCAAGGAGTTATATATCGATGCCAGGATGCCAGAGCCACAGGGCTATCAGACCTTGGCGCTTTGCATTCCATCGTCGATCAACGGTTGGGTTTATGCCCAGAAAACGGCGGCGCTTCCAGTCCTGGGTGAAGTTCGCAGTGCACTGGGAAATTATGATTTAGGTGAGGCCGAATGCTTTGGTCACACCGATTACTCTGCAGGGTTTATGCGTCGCGAAACCTTTTGGAACTGGGCCTGCTTCAGTGGTATCAACAATGGTGAACAGGTTGGGTTGAATCTCAGCTGGGGAGTGAATGAAACCGGATACACGGAAAACTGTTTTTGGGTGGGTAATCAATTACACGCGATGCCCCAAGTACAGTTTACTCTGGACCGGGATAAACCTGATACTCCTTGGAAAATTACCAGTGCCGATGGTCGGGTTGATCTGGTGTTTACGCCGCAAGGTCGCTATGAGACACAGGTCAATGCGCTGCTAATGGCCACCAACTTCAAACAAATCTTTGGTCAATTCAACGGCCGTTTGCTGGATTGCGAGGGGCGCGAACATCATATTTCGCAGGTGTATGGCTTTGTCGAAGATCAGTACGCCAAGTGGTAGTAGCGGCACGGTGCTCAAGCCAGGCCGCTCGCTTATCCCGGTTAGACGCCTGATATAGAAAAGGGCGAGGCGCGCGGATGCTTCTGTTTAACGCTGACGATCTATGAAAACCAACGTTTTACACGCTTATAATTTTCATAGGCTACCAGGTAGTTTATCGGTACCAGTATCAGCGTAATCATGGTGGCAAATACAATTCCGAAAGCCAGTGAGATAGCCATGGGAATCAGGAATTGCGCTTGGGTGCTCTGCTCGAACAGCAACGGTAGTAAGCCAAAGAAAGTGGTGAGCGATGTGAGCAGCACCGGGCGGAATCGCGCAATGCCCGCCTCTTGAATGGCTTTAATCACCGATGTGGCTTGCTGGCGTTTCTTGTTGATGAAGTCCACTAACACCAAACTGTCGTTAACGACGATACCTACCAAAGCCAGAATGCCCATGATACTGAGAATGGTCAGGGGCTTGCCCAGCAGCCAATGTCCGAGGAAGGCGCCAATGGTGCCGAACGGAATAATCGACATTACGATTAATGGCTGACCGTAGGATTTAAACGGAATGGCCAGCAGAACGTAAATCGCAAACAGGACAAAAATCAGGCCAAAGAACACACTGGTCATAGAGTCGCGCTGCTCTTTTTGTTCGCCTTCCAGGGTGTAGCTGACACCCGGGTACTGAGCCAGTAGGCCGTCGATATACTCGCGCAACTGCGCTGAAACCACCGTCATATTGACGCTGGACTTATCGATGTCGGCGGTTATGTTCAGTGTGCGCGACAAATCATTGCGATAGATAGTGGTCGGACTGGTGTCGGGAATCAGATCTACCACCTGGGCAATGGGGATTTTGCGGCCGTCTGGCGTGGTTACCTGAAAGTCCTTCAGATTGGACAAAGACTGGCGCTCACTTTTGGGGTAGCGCACCATCACGCGAACGTCATCGCGACCACGTTGAATACGTTGAGCCTCGTAACCATAGAAGGCTTCGCGCACTTGCCGAATCACCATGGAGTCTGTCATGCCCAGTGCATAGGCCTCAGGCTTGAGATACAGGCGCAGTTCTTCCTTGCCGTTGGAAAGGCTGTCGGCAATATCGAAAATACCGGGAATGGTGCCCAAAAACTCTTTGGTGCTATCGGCGACTTTTTCCAGCGTATCAAAATGTGCACCGCTGAACTGGATATTAATGGGATCGTTGGCGTGCATGATTTCAGAACGGAAGGTGATTTGCTCAGCACCGGGGATCTGCCCAATTTTGGCGCGCCACTCTTTCGACAATTCATTGTTGGTGATTTTAATAGCGCGATCTTCCGGTGATGAAATCTGAAAACGCACCTTGCCCACGTGATTGCCCCCGTGACCTGACGTGGAGTAAATATTGAGAATCACTGATTCTCCTGTGTCTGGGTCGCGATATTTCTCACGCAGCTCTACGGCTTTTTCAGTAATCAGCTGAACGTAGCGATCGGTCACTTCGAACGGAGTGCCGGTGGGCATGGTCAGAGTTACACGCGAGGTTTCCGATTCCACCTTTGGGAAAAACACAAAACGCATCCAGCCACTGGTGACCAGTGTGATGATAATGATCAGCAGCCCAATAAATCCTGCCAGTACCGCGTATCGATGCCCCAAGCACCAGGTCAATGCGGGTTGGTAGTAGCGAATAATGCCGTCTTCAAAATTACGGGCAAACTGTCGTTGCCAGCGGTTGAAGGCATTCTCTTTGTCCGGCGATTTGGCTTTGACGGTTTTCAAATGTGACGGCAAAACGAACTTGGATTCGACCAGGGAAAACAGTAATACGGGAATAATGACCAATGCGATCTGTGAGAAGATAGCCCCGCGCGCGCCTTCAATCATGGTCATTGGCAGGAAGGCCGCGATGGTAGTGAGCACGCCAAAGGTAACCGGTGTGGCGACTTCGTTGGCGCCGCGAATTACAGAGGCTTCGCCGGGGCCGTCTTCTTCGATATGACGATAGATGTTCTCCCCGGTCACAATGGCGTCATCCACCACAATA
>JALUYN010000020.1 GCA_027012915.1 Cellvibrionaceae bacterium | reverse complement strand
CTGGGCATAGTCACAGCCAATTTCTCTAAGATGTGACGCTTGCGCCTCCGTCTCCACTCCTTCGGCCACCACTCTCAGCCCCATACTGTGCCCCATGGCAACCGCGGCATTGATCAACTTGCGGTCAGCATCATCAAAAGCGATATCGGTAACGAAACTGCGATCTATTTTTAAGACATCGAACGGATAAGAACGCAGATAGCTCAATGATGAGTAACCGGTTCCAAAATCATCCATGGCAATACGCACCCCAAGATCATTAAGGGCTGCCAGCGCATTCGCAACATATTCGTGGCCGCTTAACAGTACGCCTTCGGTAATCTCCATCTCGACACAGCCTGAATCCAGTGAATTCGCCTCAATTTGCTGCCGAAGAAACGGCACCAGAGACGGCTCCCTGAACTGTCGCGGCGACAGATTAATTGCCACATTAAAGTCCGGCTTACTTATCCGCCATTGCGCCATCTGCTGTAACGCAACCTCTATGACAAAGCGACCGATATCGACAATGAAACCATTCTGCTCAGCCAGAGCTATAAACTCAGGGGTCGAGACACTTCCGAGAACCGGGTTGCTCCAACGAACTAACGCCTCAACCCCCATAACAGAACCATCACTCAAATCGATTTTGGGTTGATACAGAAGCGAAAATTCGTCGCGTTTGAGCGCTCCATGCATTTGCTCTTCCAGCTCCAGACGCCTCGCGATATTCTCATTCATAGCCTCAGTGTAGAAGGAATAGGTATTGCGACCGCTGGATTTGGAGTGATACATGGCCGCGTCTGACTTCCTCAACAATTCAGAGGGGTCTATGCGACTATCGGTATCATCCGGGTAGATAGCCACACCCACACTGGCAGTAACCACTAGCTCTCGACCATCAATTGCAAAAGGAGTTTTCAAACTTGCCAGTATCTTCTCCACCAGAGGGTGCACATCTTCAACCCTCTCAACTCCATTGAAGATCACCACAAACTCGTCGCCACCGAGGCGCCCCACCGTATCCCCCTGGCGTACCAGCTCTTTAACACGCGAAGCCGTTTGAACCAGCAATTTATCTCCAACATCATGCCCCAGAGAATCGTTGACCTTCTTAAAATCATCCAGATCCACGAACAGCAGCGCCAGCTTATTGCCTTCTCGCTTGGCTTCATTAAGCAGATACTCTAGGCGGTCCATACATAGAAAGCGGTTGGGTAAATCGGTCAACACATCGTAGTTAGCCTGATAGATAATTTTCTGTTCTTGCTGTTTCTGCTCGGAGATATCCTCCTTCACGGACAGGTAACTGAACAGCTCACCCTGATCGTTCAACACCGGACTGAAATGCGCACGCTCCCAAAAGATCTCTCCACTTTTCTTTTTATTGCGAATATCGCAGGTGTAACTTTCCCCGGCTAGCAGAGCCCGCCACATTTCCTGATAAATGTGTTTTGGCGTAAGTTCCGCCCCCAGCACACTGGCATTGCGACCTATCACTTCGGCACGTGAAAACCCTGTAATCTGCTCAAAGCTATCGTTGACGTAGGTTATAGATCCTTTCAAGTCAGTCACTACGACAGATATGGGGCTTTGATTGATCGCTTGAGACATCAACTTTAAACGGCGCTCTGATTCCACTTGTTCAGTGACATCCTGAACCGTTCCAATCGTTCGGATCGGGTTATCGCCATCGTACTCGGACTCCCCCCTCTCCAAAACGTACTTCACCAAACCAGACTGCGGTTTGAGTCGGTGCAATATGGAGTACCTGGACTTATTAGCCAGAGACTCTTTGAACTCTCGATCCACCAGTTCGCGGTCCTCAGGGTGAATTGCCTCAATAAAGTTCTCATAGGTATTGTCGTGATGAGTTTTGTCGAGCCCAAAAATAGAGTAAACCTCATCAGACCAATGCAAGGCCCCCGTTGGCACATCCAATTCCCAGCTCCCCAACTTGGAAATACGCTGCGCCTCGACCAAATTTCTTTCGCTGATTTCCAGCCGGTGCTGTGCTTTGCGCCTTTCCGTAATGTCATGGCCAATGCCCAGAACCCCCAAAACTGCGCCATTGGAGTCATATATTGGTGTCTTAGTAGTCTCAATGAACTCAGAATGCCCGTCGTCCGAGTAAATCACTTCTTCTTCATTAATAGTGGGCCCACCAGCCTCCATGGCACGACGATCGTTTTCCCTGAAAGAATCCGCCAGATCCGAATCGACAAAATCGTAGTCTGTACGCCCAACAATATTTGCCTCTCGAGCACCAAAAAAGCGCTCAAATTTGGTATTGCACCTTAAGTAGCGCCCTTCAGCGTCTTTCATCCATATCAAATCGGGAAGTGCGTTAATCAACGTATGAACACCACTTTCGTTGTCGCGCAACACTTGCATTAAGTTGAACCGAGCCACTTCATGGCGATAAACAACCCAGAGAAAAATCAGCCAAATGCCCACCACCAGCAAGAAACAGAAAGTAAAAAAATTGCGGTAGTAATCAAGCTGCTTCTGGATTGCCCCACTAAGGCGCGTATCCAACTCTGCGGCCGCCAACATAAAAGCATCAAAAACCCGATCATAGTCGACATCTGCCGGGGTTCCTGCCGAAGAAATGTCGTCATAATGCATACGCGCTTTTGCAGCGGCGTATTGCTCTACCAGCATCTCTCCCATCGCTTGCAAGGCCCCCACCAACGGCTCGTCCACAGCATCATCTGAAAGAATCGCTTTTTCGAGATTCTCAAAAGTCAGGGTCGCTTGTGAGAACCTTAGCTCAATATCCTCGCCAGATACCGAGTCATCCCCCGCTAACAGCTCCTCCAGCATCAAATGGACGAGTGTCAGCTCACTGCGAAGTTGCAGCGTCATTTCATGTTTGGAGTGGACTTCACTAGCTAACTGGTTCGAGCGTAGAAACAGGCCGTATAGGACACCAAAGACAACTACAGTGGTAATTAGGCTAGCAATCAATACCTTACGCGGAGAAAACAGTCCCCCGGGAAACTCTGTTTGACTCATAGTTAACTCTTCGGTCTTCAGATCAAATTGCGCACAACTACAACATGAAGTCTGGTATAAGTGGTTCGCTATTTCCAGACAGAAGAATCATGAGATTGAGCAATATCAACAAGCCTATAAACAAAAAGGGCCGATACAGATAGCTGTATCGGCCCTAATAATTGGAGCAAGACTCCAAGTGCGGTAGCTCGGCTATTTACAAGCTCAAGACCTTCTCGCCACGGGAGATCCCCGACACGCCGGAACGTACCACTTCCAAAATGGAAGCATCGCCTACGGCTTGAACAAATGCATCCAGCTTATCACTGGTACCGGCCACCTGAACGGTATACACCGTACTGGTAACGTCGATGATCTGACCACGAAAGATATCTACGCAGCGTTTGATTTCGGCACGCTGAGCTCCAGTCGCCTTCACTTTAATCAACATCAGCTCTCGCTCAATGTGCTGACCTTCGGTCAAATCCACCAGCTTAACGACATCAATCAGCTTGTTCAGATTCTTGGTAATCTGCTCGATCTTGTGCTCATCACCGATAGTAGTGAGTGTCAGGCGAGACAGCGTCTCATCTTCGGTTGGCGCTACCGTCAGCGTTTCGATGTTATAACCGCGCTGAGAAAACAGACCCACAACACGAGACAGAGCACCCGGCTCGTTTTCCATTAATACAGAAATAATACGTCTCATTTTAGGTACGCTCCGTCTTACTCAACCACATATCACGCATGGAACCATCTGGAGCAACAAGCATCGGATAAACGTGCTCGCCTGGATCTACATGCACATTCAAAAACACTACCTTGTCCTTCATGGCAAATGTTTCTTCCATTTTGGCCTTCAACTCGGAACGGTCGTGAACATCAATACCCACGTGACCATAGGCCTCCATAAGTTTCTTGAAGTCCGGCAGTGAATCTTCGTAGTGAATCTCGGAATAACGGCTGTCGTACACCATATCCTGCCACTGCTTAACCATACCCAGAGCCTGGTTATTCAGACAAACGATCTTAACCGGCAAGCCATATTGCGTCAGGGTAGACAACTCCTGAATACACATCTGAATAGAGCCTTCGCCAGTCACGCAGACGATGTCTTTATCCGTGTGCGCAAACGCCGCGCCCATGGCCGCAGGTAAACCGAAGCCCATGGTGCCCAGACCGCCGGAGTTGAGCCACTGACGAGGGCTGTCAAAGCGATAATACTGGGCCGCAAACATCTGATGCTGACCAACATCGGAGGCCACGATAGCCTTACCCTCAGTCACTTCATACAGAGTCTGAATAACTTCCTGTGGCTTGATCTTGTCACCGCTGGTGTCATAGCGAGGCTTAGTCCACAAACCATGGCGGTCGCGCCACTCATTAATCTGCCCCCACCAGTCAGCCAGCGCTTTTTCATCAGGCCTCTCGGCAGAAGACTTCACCAGAGCGACCATCTCTTTCAGTACGCTCTCCACGGAACCTACGATAGGCACATCAGCAGTTACCGTCTTGGAAATGGACGCAGGATCAATATCAATATGAATAATCTTGGCATTAGGGCAGAACTTGCTCGGCGTGTTTGTTACCCGATCATCAAAACGGGCACCCACGGCCAGAATGACATCACAGTGGTGCATGGCAGTATTGGCCTCAAAGAAGCCGTGCATACCCAGCATGCCAATAAACTGCGGATCAGAGCCAGGAAAAGCACCCAATC